>CAVITD010000021.1:0-8134 GCA_963645645.1 uncultured Eubacteriales bacterium | reverse complement strand
ATGTAGTCACTTACTTCTACTGTTTCATCACATTCCAAACATCCATACAAATTATATTCAAATCTTTTATCTATTTCATTTGGGACTTTAATACTATAAGATCTAAACATATCATCTACGTAATAAAAGCTACCTAAGTATACCCATATGTCATGAGTACATTTGTTATTCCAGGTTATAGAACTAAACGCGTTTAATATTAAATCTTTATCATTTTCTATGTTAGCTTGATTTAGAAAACTAGCTAAAAACAAGTATCTTTTGACTAAGTCATTTTCTTTTAAATCATTTAACTCTTTTTGTAGCAATAATAATTTTTCTCGCTCGTTTTTAAGAACTTTTAATTTTTGTAATGCTAAGTTTCTTATATCTTCTTTCATTAGGTTACCTCCTCAAACATAAATTCTTGCATATTTCTTTTTCAGTAAACACTTCTAGAGTATTAATTGTTGTGAATTTGCTACTTATTTCGTTTGCAAATTTTACTGGAATTCCGCCCGAATTTTGCCATGATATTAAGTTACCACTGTAGTCGTCCACCAAAATAGAATTTTTTGGATTAACTAAAACTGACTTTTCAATTCCAGATGGGGCTGATATTACTGTGACGTTTTTACAATTATTTTTAATATCACTTAATTTTGCTTTTATCTCATTAAGTGAATTAACTGTTGTAAGTATTTTAGGACTAAAAGTACCCTCTTTTAAAATTTTGTTAATGTAGTAATAAGACCTTTCTATTTCGTCACTTATTTTTAATAAGTATTCCCAGTCAAGATGTTTATAAAATTCAATTACTCTATGTCTATCATTTAAATCAATTCCTTCGTCTTCCATCATTTTGTAAGACACTTTTATAGTATCTTTAATTACTCCATCAAAATCAATATACAAATCTTTCATCATTTCCTCCTTATGCGTATTTTGTACGCTTTTACTTTTTTTATAAAAATGTACTTATAATACATTCTTATTTTTCTTTTTATTAAATCTATATAACTTAGCAGGTTTCTTTCCTTCAAATACTATGTATTTATTAGTGTCTTCTATTATTCCTAAGCTAAGAAGTTTTTTTCTAAAGTTGCGTCTATCAAATGTTTTGTTTAGTATACTTTCATAAGTCTTTTGTATTTCAGGAATGGTTACTCCTTTTGGAAACAGGCTTTTTAATATATCAGTTGTTACAATTAACTCTTTTAATGTATCAAGACCTTTTAATAAAATCTTGTTGTGGTCACCTGCCAAAGTTTCTACTTTATCTATAGGTACCCAGTCAGAATTATCGGTTTTAAGGGTTTTCTTTAGTACTTGAACTTTATTCGCGTCTATTAGTCCAACATAAGTCAAAGCTATCATTCTTCTAACAGGACTTCTGTCAATTTCGTCAAACGCTCCCGAAAAATAAACATTTACATCCGTTAGACCACTTTTTTCAAATATTTCTCTTTTTACGCCGTCTACTAGCCTTTCGTTGTTGTAAAGTGCACCTCCAACTAAACTCCACATTCCCTTAAATGGTTCGTTCGTTCTTTTTACAAGCAACACTTTAACTATGCCTTTATCAACTGTAAAAATACTAGTAATAATATGTACTCCAATATTTTTGTATAAAAGGTTTGTTAACTGCATATGCTCACCTCACTTACACTATAATTATATGCGTATTTATTACGCTTGTCAAGTATATTTTTTAAAAAAATTAATTATTTACTTTTAGTAAATACTATGCTATAATTTATTCATGGACAGGTTGCTGGAGCATGGATTTGCCTGGTTTATTTTAAACGGAAGGCTCGCATGGAGGTAACTCGTTCTTTTTTTATTTTATTTTACTATGTTAATACTTAAAATTTTTTAATTGATGTTTACTTTTAGTAAATACTATGCTATAATTTATTCATGGATAGGTTGCTGGAGCATAGCTTTGCCTAGTTTATTTTAAACGGAAGGCTCGTATGGAGGTAACTCGTTCATAATACGGTCTTTAATTAACTAAGTAGTTTGAAAATATTCTTTTAAACTTACTTGGTTAATTTTTTTAATATCTAAAATATCATATAAATACTTTTTACCATTCGCGTCGTTTCTTACTAAAAGTGAACAAGTATAAATAGTTTCTTTATCATTATCAACAATAGAAAACTTAACTCCATATTTATAGAAACCATATTTTGCGTCTATTTTGTGTTTTTCTTTTTTCTTATTAACAAAACTTTTGCTACTAGCATTCATGAATAGTTCTTTAATATAATTGGAAAGAATACATTTAACATATTTCATGTCTGTCTTTGACCATCTCGTATAACATGAATATATATACTCATTTGCTGTTTTGTCGTCTATTAGTATTGTATTAGAAGTTAATATATTTTTATACGATATCCCTCTTTGTTCTTTTATGTGCACTTTTGCTCTTTTCTGTGCATCTTTTACTTCTAAACTTCTATACTCCTCCTCTTCTATTTTAAGTCTGTTAAACGTGCCATCTTCATTAAAAACGACACTTGCTTCTTCCATTAAATATGGATTATAATCAGTGATATACGTTATTTCAAAATTTCCTATCATATTTGTACCTCCTGACATCATTATATAATATGTATATTTGTTTGTCAATAGTTTGTTTGTTATAATTTGTAATTTGTCTTGTAGTTAATAAAATTAAATGCATAAAAAAACAGAAAATAGTTTAATTTAGTTTCCCGTTTCTGTTTATATGATACATATATTGTATAGCAAGACCTGAATATTCGCCAAAATTTTCTTTCATGTATTTACTTATTACTTTGATATCGTTTTTTATTCCAAGTTTTTCACTAACGTATTTTTTAACCCAAGTATCAATTGGAAAAGTATCAAATCTTGCATATCCAAACATCAATATACAGCTTGCTACTTTTAGGCCTATTCCTTTTATTTTCATAAGGCTTTTTAATGCATCGTCAGTATTTAACATATCTAATTCTTCTAGGTAGAATGGGTTTTCTTTTAATACACTAAGAGCGTTATAAACATATTCATCTCTAAAGCCTAGGTTGAATTCTTTTAGGTCTTCTTTAGTTAAGTTAATCATGTCACTCATTTTAGGAAATAAATAATATACTTTATTATTGAACTCTACTTTTTCTCCATATTTTTCACTTATTTTGTTAACTGCGCTGCTTATTCTTTTTACGTTATTGTTTTGGCTAATGATATAGCTTATGTACATCTCAAATTTGTCTTGTTTTAGTACTTTATAGCCAACTGGTACACCACCATAAAAGACATCGCTAGTAGATAATTTTTCGTTAATTAAAGAATAGTCTCTTCCATAGTCTAAGTAGTATTTGACTATCATTTCTAGGTTTTCTTCTTTATTAGAGTTAACTATTAAAAAGTCATTATCTTCTTTGATATTAAGTACCCTGTCGGTTAAGATACAAGTGTATGAGTTATCTAGTTCTTTTGTTATTCTAAATGCTTGTCCACTCATTAGTGTGGCGTCTAAATCTATATCGTTTTTCTTAATCTTCATATAACCCCAACTTCCTATAGTAATCTAAGTATACACCATTTTTTTCGTATAAAAGTAAGCTACTCATTGTAAATCTTTGGTATACTTCGTGGTTTAGTTTTTCTATGTAGTCATTACTTACATCTTCATTAAATTTAGTATATTTTCCTGTAATTGAGTTGTAACTGCCATATTCATTAATAAAACTTCTATCGCTTAGAATGACTAGTCCTTCAGAATCACTTAATGCATCTCTTCCCATTAGTAATCTTGAGTCGTATTCTATTCCAAATAAGTTATAAATTGTAGGTAGAACATCAATACTGCTTACGTATTTAGTTACTTTAACATTTTCTGTCATTTCACTATTATAAAGTATTAAACTTGTGTGGAACATTTCAAATTTGTCACTTCTATCAGTTTCGCTTATTTCGTTTAATTCACTTGTTTTAAGTCCATATGGATAATGGTCTGGACTAATTACGATTACAGTGTCGTCTAGTTTTCCTTTTTCATCAAGCTTGTTAATCAAACTTTCAATTGCGCGGTCTAGCTCAATGTTTGCTGCAAGATATGCTTTTACGTGTTCACTGTAAGGTAGGTTACTTACTAAGTCTTTATTTTTGTATGATATGTAGTTACCAGTAAAAGTGTAGTTTAGGTGTCCACTTACTGTCATGTAATATGCTACGAAATTATCACTATCTATATAATCGTCTACTGTAGCATTAATCATTTCAACGTCGCTTTCAGGCCATGTTTTACAGTTTATTAACTCTTCTAGTCCATTACCGCATCCAATGTATTTGTCAAAGCCTAAATTTGGGTGTGATTCGTCTCTATTATAGTAAGTGTATGTGTGATTATGGTATGCGTTTACTGTGCTATAACCCTCTCTTTTGAAAACGTTTCCTATTCCAAAAGGCATATAAATATTACTACTTCTATAGAAAGACCAAACTCCTTCTTTTGGGATAAGGCTATTTAGAAACATATATTCTCCGTCACTTGTGCTAACTGTGTATAATGGTTGATAGTAGTTTTCAAAGACAAAGCCGTTATTGACTAGTTTGTATAGGGTTGGAGTAAGAGTTTCGTCTACAGCGATTTTGTCAAAACCTTCAGCAGTGATGTATATTAAATTTTTTCCTTTAAACATACCAGTGTACTCGTTTTGTTTTGTGGGTGTGACGTTTTTAAAGTATTCATGCATAGATTTAACCATAGAGTTTTCTTCATTATTAATAAGTTTGTCAAAGTCTATATCTAGAACGTTATATTTTATTTCTTCACTTATGTTTGGGTCTTTTGTGTCTTCCTCGTCGTCAGTTGGTTTGTTAATGTTATAGAGTTTTTCTTCAAAGCCAAAGATAAATCTATCTAAATCTAAGACTTCCATTGATAAAAGTCCAACTTTGTTTATAGTTATCATTGGTGCGTGAGTTTCTTTGTAAAGTCTTTTTAAACTGTACATTCCACTTCCGTAAAACTGTATAAATAGTATGCAAATGGCAAAGCTTATTATGGATAAGCCACTAGTTATAAGATTAGCTTTTTTGTTTCTTTCAAAGTTAAAAATTTTCTTACCAAATATAATAAAGAGCAAGACTGGTAGTAAAAATAATAAGGTTACCCATATGTTATCTAATACCATCTTTAGTATTGCACTAAAAAACTCTCCAAATACTTGGCCTGTTCCTTCTTTAATGCTGTAAATTGAAAATATTGAGTCATAAAACTCAAAGTAAATGTACTGGCTAATATAGATAAGTGTGATAAATAAGCTTAGGACTACTGAAATAATTCTGTTAACTTTTTCTTTAAATAAACTACTAATTAGTGTGTTTATAAGTATAAATGGAATGCTAAATACTATAACAGTAAGAATGTTTATACTGAAAACATTGTTTAGAACAGCACTTTTGTAAACAATTTCTAAATATATAATCAAAAAACTATAAAACATTAATAACGGTAACTTCCTTTTCATTTCTTCACCTTCATTTTACTATTTAAATTTTACCATTTTTTTGTGTTATTGTCCATCCATTATAATTTATGTACTACATTTTAGATTTATGTGATATAATATTTACATACGAAAGAGGTGGATTTATGAGTTTAGTAGTTTATAATACTATCACTAGAAGAAAAGAAGAGTTTAAAAGTATTCATGAAGGGCTAGTTGGAATGTATGTATGTGGCCCTACTGTATATGGTTATCCACATTTAGGACACGCTAAAAGTTATGTTAGTTTTGATGTTATTTATAGATATTTAATGCATTTAGGATATAAGGTTAAGTATGTACAAAATATAACAGATGTAGGACATTTAGTTGGAGATGCTGAAAGTGGAGAAGATAAAATTGAGAGAATTGCAAAACTTGAGAGTATTGATCCAGTTGAAATTGCATATAAGTTTGAGAATATTTATTTTGAAGATATGAGAAAGTTAAATGTTTTAAAGCCTAGCATAAGTTGTAGAGCTACTGGACATATTATTGAGATTATAGAAGACGTACAAACACTTATTGATAAGGGATATGCTTACGCGACAAGTGAAGGGAATGTTTACTACAGAATAAACAAGTTTACTAAGTATGGAAGTTTATCTAATAGGACACTTGATAATACTTTAAGTGGAGAGAGAATTGAAGTAGCAACTGACAAAGAAAATCCTGCTGATTTTGCACTTTGGAAAAGGGCTGAAAACGGGCATATTATGAAGTGGCCTAGTCCATGGGGAGAAGGTTATCCTGGATGGCATATTGAATGTTCTGTAATGAGTAGAAAATATTTAGGAGATACTTTTGATATTCATGGAGGAGGTATGGACAACATATTCCCACATCATGAGTGTGAAATCGCGCAGAGTGAAGCATTGACTGGAAAAACTTTTGTTAACTACTTTATACATAATAATTTAGTAACAGTAAATGGGCAGAAGATGGGAAAGAGTTTAGGAAATCCAATTACTTTGGATGACTTATTTAAAAAGTATAACCCAATGGTAGTGCGTTTCTATATACTACAAAACCATTATAGAAAGCCAACAGATTTTAATGATGAACAACTACTTGATACTGAAAAGCAATTTAAGAAAGTTAGTGAAACTGTTAATAATTTAAGAAACGCTATTAAAAATATTGATAAAGAAGTAAGTGATGATGAAACTGTTAGCATCCTAAAAAAGAAATTTACTGAAGCAATGGATGACGATTTTAACACAGGACTTGCAATTACTTATTTATATGAGATAATTAAGCTTGCAAATACTGAATTACAAACATCTAAGAATGTGGATAAATTAATAAGTTATAATGTCTTCATAAATGAGTATGCTGAAAAGATTTTAGGTCTTACTTTTACAGAGACAAGTTCTAATAAGGAAGCTGAATTAATTAACATTATACAAAGTATTAGAAATAAGTATAGAGAAGAAAAAAATTATGCTGAGTCTGATAAGATTAGAGATGAATTAAAGGAAATTGGTATTACTTTGAATGATAGAAGGTAAAGAAAAAGCCTAACAAATTGTTGTTAGGTCTTTTTTTTGTTTGATATAAGCATTATATGTGAATTCTTTTTGTAATAAAGTATAATTAGACATTTAATACATATAATATTTATATACAATAATACAAAATGTAACTGTTTTCTTGACACAATGTCAAATTATGTTTGACATTTTATTAAAAATAGTGTATTATTGTATTACCGGAGAGAAATCTCGTCAGGTCGATAGTTAGGTCGCGAATATTTATATTTAAGCGTAATTCTAAGTACGCCGCCCTAATTGGGGAAAAGCCAGCAATGGCTTTTTTTCTTTTATGGAAGTTTTATTTTTAAATCTACAAATTTTGATAAAGCTCTTCCATAGTTTTCCATGTTGTCAAGTACAGTTCTTCTTATTGTACCAGCTAGTAAATCAGCTGCTTGAATAACGTAACTCTTAGCAGATACTTGATAAGTAACTAAAATTTCCAAATCAGAGTAAACTATTTTCTTTCTCTTAGCAGAATAATTGTAGGCGGATATTCCATATTTAAGCTCTTCTAATATACCATCGCGTAAATTATAATATCCATTACTTTTTGTACTTTGTTGGTCTATATTTAAAATAATCTTAACAGGCTTATATGGATCGATTTTACCTTCTTTAATTAGTGACTTTAATATTTCTTTAATAAGCCTACGAATAGCATAATCAGTAAATCTCCCTTTTGATGCCTTACTTTGTAATATTTCTTCATACACCTTTTTATTTTCAATTATTAACCCAACTACAAAATAATTTTTAATGTAATTCATTAACCAACGCTTATGTTCTGGCTTAATATTTGTATTCTTAATCTCAGGACAGGCATGATTACATATCTTGCAGTATTCACACTTGATTTCATTTATAATCTTTTTATACTGAGTTATAAATTTATCTTTCTCTTTTTTACTTAAAAATATGACACCGCCGTATACACTAATGTCTTCTTTAGAACTTAATTTACCAGAATCATCTAAATTTATATATATTTCTTGCACTTCATTTCTCATATAACCTCCTGAATGTAAGATAATTATAACATTTAATTCATTAAAAACAAAGCAATAGTTATAATATAATACTCTTTTACAGTTC
>CAVITD010000020.1:0-2931 GCA_963645645.1 uncultured Eubacteriales bacterium | reverse complement strand
TGGACAGTTAATCCCTTTAGAGCTTATTAACCCTTATGTGAGTGAAAATGATTTTGTTTATGGCACTAAAAAAATAAATAACACTAATTTTGTAGTTACTTCTGGAATATCAGACTGGGAGATTAAAATTAAGACTGGGTGTATATCTGAATATGTGTTAATAAATGTTAATTAATGAATGATAAGTTTATGCTTACTTGTTTGTTAGTGAAATTTTATTACATGGAAGTGCTGGTTTTTAATATAATATACTGAGGTAATTATGAAAGAATTAAGTAGTGAAAAAGTTGTTGTTTATACTAGTAGTGAATTAAAAAGTGTTTTAGAAGGGACTAATTCTTATAATTATGTTTATTTAGGAAGTGATATAAAACTAGAAAGTGGGATAAGCATAAATAAAAGTAAGAGCAGTGTTACAATTGATGGTACTTATGAGAATGTTAGACATAGAGTGGAAGATGTGAAAACGCTTAACTCAGGAGATACTATAAGTGTAGCTGATGCGACTACTTTGTATGTTAAAGTGTGTAATCTTGATTTTGTAGGTAACAATTATTATGGAGTTATTTTTGTAAGAGAAGAGGCAAAATTTGCAAATACTACTATTGAATACAACAACATTTTATATAATGGTGTACAACTTTCTTTTAATCCATATGGGGTTACTAGAATTGTTTCGTCTGTTATAAATATAAATGATGGGTCGCTTGTTGTTGGAAATGAGGTAGCAGAATGTAATAAAATTGAGCTTGGTGGAGACACGAAAATATTACATAATTCTAAGAGTAACTCACTTTTTTGGTTTAGAAACACAACACCCGCTTTGACTATACTTGCAGACTCGGAAGTTTCTATAACTAGCACTTATAGGGAAGTTTTTTACGGTACGACATCACTTATTTTTAATGTTTTAGAAAATGCAAAACTTGATATTATTACTAATAGTGGGTTTGCTTATAATAGTTATGGCACGAGTACTACAATTATAGGAAAGAATGCAAGTGTAAGTATTAAAAAGACAGGCACAAATGGTGGGTATGCAACGTGGTATAGTAATGGTGTTATAACTGTAAATGAAGGGGCTTCTTTAAAGATAATAAATGATTTTACAGATATTAGTACGTCTAACTATAATATTACGTTTTCTTCTTCGGGTGGTTTTTATTTAAATAATCCAAATGAAGTGATTTTATATAATTCTAAAGCCAACATCATTAATGTAAGTGGTACTATTCCATTTGATTTTACTATGTCTAGGGTTAATCTATTTGATAATGCTATTACACTTTCTGAAAATATAAGCAAGTCTACGCTTCCTACGTATAGCTGGTATAAAAGTAGTGAGCTGGTTAAGTTTTCTGGAACACTTACAAGTAGTAGGACTACAACTACTAGTAATAATCTTACTACTGAAGAGCAGGCTACTTTGCCACTTATTTCTAATTTTGTTTTTCCTAATAAAAGGATATTTTCAATAGGTAGACCAATTCTTAGTATAGGCGCTATAACTGATGAGGACACTGTTGTTAAGGGGCTAACGTTACCTAACGCTAGTGTTTTGATTAGATATTTATTAGAAGAATATGTTGTGGTTGCGGATAGTTCGGGATATTTTAGTTTGAATACTCCTAATACTTTGGAAATTGGTACTGAAGTTACGTTTGATGTTAAAAAAGAAAATGATGCTATATATAATACTAGAGCAGTTAAAGTAGTTTATAGTGGGGAAATTTTTATACAAAGTGCACCTGATAAAATAGAATTTTTATTAGAGCCTATTACTTTAGAACCACTTATATGTCCTAAAAAGGAAAGTATTAATATAGAAGTTGTTGATAGTCGTGTTAATAGTACTAATTGGAAATTGTATGCATATATACTTAAAGATTTAACTTCAGAAAATAATTTTGTTTTAGAAAAGTCGTTAGTGTTTAAAAGTGAAAATGAGTATGTTACTTTATCAGAAAATCCTGTTTTAGTTTACACTGGAGAAAGTAACGGCGGAGAATTAAAAAAGACTGAAGTAGTTTTTGAGAATGATACTGGAGTGTTACTTAGGATAAATGATAAAGTCATGAACAATAAAACATATACTACAAATGTTATTTGGAAGTTAGAAGAATAATTAATGAATTTTACACTTTTTATGTAAAAAATTACGTCAAATTTCGCGTAAAGCCAAAATAAAAAAAGACTTTTCGCGTTTTTTGTCGAATAAATATATTAGGAGGGAAAAATTTATGACAGACAATTATTTAGAAAATATAAGGAGCGAAATAATAAATGGTAATGCTAAAGTAGTAGCTAAGAATTATCAGATAAACAATGTGAAACTTACAATGAACTATAATATTGGTAAGGAACTTACAGAAGCTGGTAAACATTATGGAGAAGGTATAGTAAAGAAATATGCAAGTATTTTAACTAAAGAGTTTGGTAAGGGGTATACATATAGTGAATTAAACAGAATGATTAAATATTATGTTATGGTTCAAAAATTGGGGCCAGTGGCCCCAATTTTGACGTGGAGCCACTACTTGAAATTGTTAGTTCTTAATGATATTAATGAAATTAAATATTACATTAATATAACTAAACGGGATAATTTAAGTAAAAGAGCTTTAGCAGAAAGAATAAAAAGTAATGAGTATGGTAGATTTTCAACTGAAGCAAAACAAAAACTTTTGAATGAAGAGTCACTTAGTTTGGTTCAAAGTGTACCCAGTCCAATAGTGTTGACACCTAACAAAAGTTACGAAGTTTACACCGAGAAAGTTTTACAAGAAATAATCTTTGAAAATATAGAAGATTTTATGCATCAACTCGGTGGTGGATATTTTTACGTTGGAAGAGAATATAAATTTAATATTGGAAACAAAAAGAATTATATTGATTATCTTTTATATAATTATAAAATGAATTGTTTTTGTG
>CAVITD010000019.1:0-13757 GCA_963645645.1 uncultured Eubacteriales bacterium | reverse complement strand
AATAAGAAAAGAGGTATTTAAGAAATGAATAAAAATGGAAGTCGTCTACTCGACAACAAAAAAATTGTGGTTTTACAAAGTGATATGAAAGACTGTGCTCCAGCGTGTGTTTCTTCAATTATAAAGTACTATAATGGACAGTTAGATTTGGAGACTATTAGAGAAGTTATTCATACATCAAAAATGGGAACAAATGCATACGATATTGTTACTGGTGTAAAAGAACTAGGGTTTGATGCTTACGCAGGAAAAACTAGTCTTGATAATTTACAGAAGTACTTTGATAGTCCATTAATACTTCATGTTAAGAAAAAGAACTGTTACCACTTCGTTGTAGTTTATAAAGTTACTGATAAAAAAGTAACTATAATGGACCCAGCAGTAGGTCTAATAAAAGTAAGTTATGACGAGTTAGAAAAAATGTATCTCGGTGTTTACATTAAACTCACAAAAACAAAAGAATTACCAATAGTCAAAAACGATAATCATTTACTGGGGATACTTTTAAGTGCAGTTTTTAAAAACAAAAAAAGTCTTGCATTAATACTAACGTTATCATTATTTGTTTTCTTAGCAAGCTTAGCTACTTCAGTGTTTTACAAGCTATTCTTAGATAAAACAACACTTATAAAAAAATATACTTTAGCATTCATACTAGTAATAATATTAAAGTATATAATAGACTACATAAGAAAAATAATATCTATTAAGCTACATAAAAATGTTGACGAGGTTGTAAACGACGAAATTATTTGTAGATTATTTTTTCTTCCATATAGCTACTACAAAAATAGAACCACGGGAGAAATGATATCAAGATTTAATGACTTAGATTCATTAAAAGAACTGATTTTAGATCTAGCTTTAAATTCACTTGTGAATGTTTTGATGTTTTTAGGTAGTACACTACTAATGTTATTTATTAGTAAAAAGGTATTCTTTTTTACACTTATACTTCTAATGATTTACTTAATAATAGCGATAATTGTATATAAGTTTTACGATAAAAATGTAAGACTTATGCAAGAAGAAAAGGGTGCATATAATTCTTTACTTATTGAAAGTATAGAAGCACTAGAAACAATATACAACTTGAATATAAAAGACAAATTTCAAAACAAAATTCATACTTACTATACAAACCTTGTTACATTAACTAGCAAGCTAAATATATACAATACAACAACTAGTATGATTTTGATGTTTCTATTAGAAATAGGTAATATACTTGTACTATATATAGGTATTTCACTTTCAAACAAGAATATTATCACAATAGGAGAAGTTATGCTTTTATATGTACTTTATAGCTATTTAGTTACAACTGTTAAAGAATACTTAAGTAAGTTACCTGTAGTTAAATATGGACTTAGAAATATTGAAAAAATTAATAGTTTCCTAAAATATAAAGAAGATAATTGTAACTACTATTCTATTAATGGCGATATTAAAGTGGATAATTTAACTTATGGAACTTACCACAAAATATTAAGGTCTTTATCATTTGACATAAAGAAAGGAGAGAAAGTAATTTTAAGTGGACCTACTGCAAGCGGTAAAAGTACTCTTTTAAAAGTGTTACTAAAGTATTTCACTAGTTATGAAGGAGATATTTATATAGACAACATAAACTTAAAGAATATTAACTCGCAAGCTATTAGGAACAACTTTAATTACATAGGTCAAAATGAGAAAGTGTTTACTGATACCTTAATAAATAACATAACTCTAGGTAGAAAAGTAGAAGAAAGCGTACTATCCAAAATATTAGAGCTTACTCATGTAAAAGAGATAATAGAAAGTAAAGGACTAAAAGGAAATACTTTTATTGAAGAGAATGGTTTTAATTTAAGTGGTGGCGAAAGACAAAGAATAATTCTTGCAAGAGGCTTATTAAAAGCTAAAAATTACATCTTTATTGACGAAGCATTAAGTGAAGTAGATTTTGAACTAGAAAAAACTATAGTAAAAAATATACTAAGTTATTTCAAAGACAAAACTATCATTTATGTAAGTCATAAAAATGGAATAGAAGAATTATTTGATAAAAATATTAATTTAAGGAGTGTGAAAAATAATGGATAATCAAAAATTAAGTAAAGAAGAAATGTTAAATGTTACTGGAGGAATTTCTTGGGGTCTCTGGGGAATTGGAGGCGTAATATTTGCGTTTATCTTAGGTTTTTTTGAAGGGGTTATGAACCCAATTAAATGTGGAAAGTAGGTGTTTAAAGTGAGTAACGAAGAATTATTGAGTATTTACGGCGGAATTAGTTTTTCTGGAACTTTTATAAATGCAATTACAAAGATGTTAACTCAAGTATATGACATGGGAAGAAGATTTGGAACTGGTTTATTAAGAGGAAAAACTAAAAACTTCTGTTCATTTTAAGAAATTGGGTGTATACCCTTTTTCTAATACACATTATTTACTTGTAAAAATAGGCACTTTAGGTTATAATATGTAGTAGAAAGAGGGTATATAAATGTACACATTTACAAGTGATTTAAATAAAACTGAGTATGATAACTTTGTAAGTAATTATAGTATGTCAAGTCTTACACAAACCTATAACTGGGCTAATATAAAAGACAACTGGGGATGCTTTCATTGTGGACTATATAAAGACAATGTACTAGTAGGAGTATGTTTGATTCTTGTTAAAAAAATGATAAAGGGAATTAATATGTTTTATGTTCCACGTGGATACTTACTAGATTTTACAAACTTTGAAGATTTAGAGGCTATGACAAAGTTTGTTAAAGATTTAGCTAAAAAGAATAAAGCATATGTTGTTAAAATAGACCCAAATTTTGCAAGACAACAGTATAGTTTCAAAGGAGATGAGGTATGTCAAGACTACAGTAAAGACTTTGAAATAAAGAATGCCAACTTAGAAAAACTAGGATATAAGTGTACTGGAATACATAAAGAAATGGGTAAAAATATGTCTCCACAATATAATATGCTAGCCCCCATTTGTGATAAAACAGGAAAAGTTTTAAACTTAGAAGAACTACTAAATACTTATAAAAGTAAATTTAAATATTATATTGGCTCATTTCATGAAAAACGTGGTATTACATTTGAAATAACAGACGATATAAAAAAAGTACCACTCCTTGTAAAAATGCTTAAAGAAACAGAAGAAAAACAAGGTATTAGTTTAAGAAATGAAGAATACTTTACAAAGATGATGGAAAACTACAAAGGGAAGGCTCATTTAGTATTTGGTTACATTAACTTAAATAAATACTTAGAATTTCTAAAAAATAATAATGGCAAAGAAGAAGAGATAAACGAAGTGAACTCTCTAATTAAAGAGAACACTGAAACTATGCTTTTAAGTGCGTCTATAATGTTTTTACCAAATAACGATGTAGGAGTAAGAACTAGTGAATACTTATATGCTGGAAACTCAAACACATTAAATAAATTACGTGTGTCAACTGGTGTAGTATTTGAAATAATAAAGTATTCATTAGAAAATAATTGTAACTATTGTAACTTAGGTGGAATAGATGGAAACTTGAACGACCATTTAACAAACTTCAAAGAAAAGTTTAACGGAATAGTGCTAGAGTTTGCTGGGGAATATGATTTACCAACAAGTATAATATACTATCCAATAAAAGTAATGTTTCCACTTCTATTAAAGATATATAAAATAATAAGGTAGTTATATGAAGAAAGTAGTAAGTGTGGTTGGTTTAGTGTTAAGTTTTCTAATCATTGGATATGCCGTTTACTTGCTTGTTGTTAACTATGGCAAGATAAACACAGATAAAATAAGCGTAAGCTATGAAAATGTGATTAATGAAAACGAAGAATATTTAGTAAATGTTACATATGATGGTAATGATAATATAAAGTGTAGCCTAGATAATATAGACTATACAAGTAAGTGTAGTTTCTTATTAAAAGAAGGAAACTATAAAGCGTATGTTACAAATGAAAAAGATACGTCTTATATAGATTTTACAGTTAAAAAGAATTACTTAGGTACTTTTAGTAGTACTATAGATGTACTAGACACATATTATCTAGCAGTAGGTGGAAAGAAAAGTTTCAATTTTACTTTTGATTATCCTGAGTATTTTGATAAAACGGTAACGTATAAGGTAGAAGATGAAAGTATTTTGAAAGTAGAAAATGATGTGATGTACGCAGTAAGCGCTGGTACTACAAAAGTAAAGGCAATATTAAAAGATGGTAACTCTAAAACATATAATGTAGTTGTGACAGATTTAATCGTGCCACCTGTAATTAATAATGAAAAGCAAATCGTGCCATGTAATAGATATACAAAAGAAGAAAATATTTTACTAGATAAGATACTAGAAAGTAGAGTACTAGAAGCGGGTCTCGGTACACGTGCTGGCGTTGCTGCTGCAGCAAGATTTTTAAGTTTAGAGTTTCCATATAGTATTCCATACTTTAATGAAAATGGTAGACTTAATGCACATGGTACAAAACCTAGGGTGGATGCTGAAGGAAGGTATTACCATAAAGGTTTATATTTAAATTCTTATAAATTTGAAGAGTTAGACCAAAGTGCAATAACAAGTGGTGGACCAAATATATGGGGTTGCTTAGTATACGACAAGTTTATAAGTAGAATGAACAGAAATGGATTCACCTGTAGTGGTTTTGTAACATGGGCAATGCTAAATGGTGGATTTGATGTAGGAGACGTAGGTGCAGGAGATACTTCTTATTTAACTGATGAGTTATCAGACCTTGGAGTACACAATATTCTTACTTATGAGTTTATGAAAACAACAGATTATAAAGTAGGAGACTTCATTGGAACAGATGGTCATGCGGCTCTTATAATTGGAATAGATGAAAACAATATATACACAGCAGAGACGCTACTTCCAAAGTTAGAAGTATATACATATGATAGATATAAAGGTATAGTAGATGGTAAAGAGCTTACTTATACAATAAATATGCATGAAGTGTATCCAAATGGAGACGGATACATTACTGATATGTGGGATTAATGAGGATGATGTTATGAGTAAAATTAAGAATTATTTAATAAGTATAGTAGTAATTATAATAGGAATTTTAATAATGCTTATAGTGTTTAAAAATGTGAATAAACTATATAGTAACAAAATAGAAATAACTTATGAAAACGTGGTAAACGATCAAAATGAATATCCTGTTACAGTTAAATATAATAGTGATGATTTAGAAGGCATTCTTTGTAGTGCGGACGGGGCTAACTACAAGAAAATAGAAGAATGTACGCTTAACTTAACAAGTGGAAAACATAAAATCTATATTAAAAAAGATGATAGTATCATAACTAAAGAATTTGAAATAAAACCAAAGTACTTAGGAACTTTCTCTAGTACAATGGACACAATAGATACATATTATCTAGCTGTAGGTGGCAAAAAAAGCTTTAACTTTACTTTTGATTATCCAGAAGAGTTTGACAAAGAAGTACATTATAAAGTAGAAGATACTAGTGTATTAAAAGTAGAAGATAATAAAATGTATGGACTAAAAAATGGTACTACAAAAGTAACTGCAACACTAAAAGATGGTAACTCTAAAATATATAATGTTATGGTAACAGATTTAATAGTAAGTCCTACAATGGCTAAGAAAACTAGACTTACTTGTAAAAAATATACTCTAGAAGAAAGTGAGTTACTAGATAAAATATTAGCTTCACGTGTAGAAGAAGCAGGCATTGGCACACGTGCAGGGGTAGCAGCTGCAGCAAGATTTCTAAGTTTAGAGTTTCCATACGCAATAAGATACTTTTATGAAAATGGAAGACTTGAAAACTGGGGAACAAAAGATCATATTGACGGAGAAGGAAGATATTATCATGTTGGTTTATACTTACATGAAAGTAAATATAATGATATAACAGCAAGTACACAAAGTGGACCAGCCATGTGGGGTTGTAATTTAATGGAATACTCAGAAGACAGAATGGGAATAAATGGTTTAGACTGTAGTGGCTTTGTTACTTGGGCTATGTTAAATGGAGGATTTGACTCAAAAGATGTTGGAAGTGGTAACGAAGAATTAATTGATGGAGAGTTATACGACTATGGAACACATAACGAGATAACAAAAGAATATATGAAAAAGAACACATATAAGCCAGGAGACTATATTGCAAGTGACGGACACGCTGCTTTAATCGTCGGAGTTGATGAAAAATATGTGTATGTTGCTGAAGCATATTATGCTGATGTTAAAGTAAGTAAGTTTGAAAAATATAACGAACTACCAAACTTGTACTCACTTACATTCATAACAGAAATGAACGAAATATACCCAAATGGAGACGGAAATATAACTCTTATGTGGGAGTAATTAAGAATAGAAGTAAATCTTTTATTCTTTTTTAGTAAAAATATTGTGAAAATTTAAAATAAAATAGACTTTTTATCTGAATTTATGGTACAATAATAAATGAATAAGAGGGATGAATATGGATAATGTAGTTTTTTTATGTTTACTAGTGTTTTTTGCTAGAATAGTTGATACATCTTTATCAACTTTATCAACAGTTTTTATTGTTAAAGACAAAACTTTTTATGCAGTGTTGTTTGCATTCTTTCAAGTGTTTGTCTGGTTCTTAGTTGTAAGAGAAGCTTTGTCTTCAGTAGAAAATGCATTCTTAATCGCACTTTCCTATAGTGCAGGATACGCGTGTGGCGTTATGGTTGGAATGTATATAAGTGACAAATATGTGACAAGTAATGTAAGCGTGAACATCGTAGTAAAACAAAAGAAAGAAGTAGTAGACGCATTAATAAATAATAACTTTGCAGTAAGTGTAAGCAAAGTTAAAGGAAAAGACTTAATAAGTAATAAATACATGATATTTGTAGCAACTACAAGTAAAAGACTAGCTTTACTTAAAAAGATAGTAACTGAAATAGATAGTCACGCATTTATAGTTGTAAGTGAAAACAAATACGTAGTTGGAGGTTATAGATAGGAGGGTTTAACAATGAAAGTGGACGAGTCATTCATTAGAAAAGTTAGAGAAGAAAATGATATAGTCAATGTAATCGGCGAATATCTTCCTTTAGAACAAAAAGGTAAAAACTACTTTTGTGTATGTCCATTTCATGATGATCATACTCCATCTATGAGTATTAGTAGAGAAAAACAAATATATAAATGCTTTGTATGTGGAGAAACTGGTAACGTTATAACTTTCATAAAAGATTATTTAAGTGTAAGCTTTTTAGAGGCAGTAGAAATACTTGCTAAAAGAGTTAACTTAGACTTTAAATACGATAAACCTAAAGTTGATAATAAATACGAAACAGACTACGAAATATATAACACAGCTTTATCATACTACAAAAACAACCTTAATACTGCAAGTGGTACTAAAGCACGTGAATATTTGGAAAGTAGACACTTAGATAAAGAAACAATAGAATATTTTGATATAGGCTTATCTTTAAAAGGTGGACTTACTGAAATACTTAGTAAAAAATATCCTTCCACTAAACTAGAAAACCTAGGACTATCTAGTAACAACAAAGACTTATTTATAAATAGGATAATGTTTGTAGTAAGAGATAACCTTGGTAATCCAGTAGGTTTTAGTGCTAGAAAATATGACGACTCTGACGCGCCTAAATACATAAATACAAAAGAAACAGAAATCTTTAAAAAGGGAAGTATCTTATTTAACTACTGTAATGCTAAAGATGAAATAAGAAAAAAGAAAGAAATCATAATTAGTGAAGGACAGATGGAAGTGATAAGATGTCACACTGTTGGAATAAATAACATAGTAAGTTTAATGGGGACAAGTTTTACTAAAGAACATTTAGAAATCATAAAAAAAGAAAAAGTAAGTGTTGTATTAAACTTAGACCAAGACGAGGCAGGAAAACTTGCTACTATAAGTATTGGTAAAACTCTAATGGAAAACGGGATAAATCCTACAGTAATAATATTTAGTAAATATAAAGATACTGACGAGTTAATAGAAAGTGAGGGGGTAGATGCTTTTCTAAATGCATACAACTCACGTGTAAACTTTATAGATTTTGAACTAAACTATTTAAAAAACAACAAAGACTTAACCAAAAGCGTGGACGCGAGTACATATATTAACGAATGCATAAAAGTAATAAATGGGATAGACGACGACATACTAAGAGAGTTAAAAATAAAAGAATTGAGTGACGAGTTTGGAGTAAGTGCTGATTTAATTAAAAGTAAGATAACTAATAAAAATGTAAAAGTAGTTAAAGAAATAAAACAAATACCTAAAAAAATAAGATACAATAAGTATGATACAAGCGAAATGAGAATACTTTATTTAATGCTTAACAATGAAGAAGTAATAAGGTATTATGAAAACCATCTAGGGTATTTAAATAACCCTGAGAGAAAAAAATTAGCAAATTCAATAATTAATTACAAAAATAACAACAAAACATTTGACTATTCGGACTTTATATGTTACACTAGTGTGCGTGAAGACCTTAGTAAAGTCATGAAAGAGATTATGAGTTGTCCACAAAGAGATGAATATACAGTGGAAGAATTAGAGGACTATATAACTAGGGTTAAAGAGTGTAGGGTAAAAATGGAAATAAACAAGTTATCCGAAAAGTTAAAAAACACCATTGATTTAGAAGAAAAAAAGAAACTTGCAACAAGAATTGAGAATATGAAAAAGGAAGTGCTAAAATGGTAAGTGAAAACAAAGAGTATAATAAAGCTCTTAAAGAACTAATTAAAATGGGTAAAAAAAATGGCTCATTAACAGAAAGTCAAGTAGTAGAAAAAACTATAACTTTAGAATTAACTGACGAAGAATTAGATAACTTATATAATTCTATAAAAGAAGAGGGTATTGAGATTACTGACGAAGATAACAGTGGTACTACAAAAGAAGAAGTAAAGACAAGTACATTAACTTTTGCAGATGTACTAAAAGACTTAATAGAAACTGGTAAAAAAGATGGATTTTTAACATACGAAACTATTGCTAAAAAAACAACTAACTTAGAAATGGACAGCAATAACTTAGACGAGTTATATAACGCACTTAATGTAAACAATATTGAAATTCGTAGTGAAGACGAAACTGATGTTGACGCATCATTACTTGCTGAAGACCCAGAATTTAATATTGAACACTTAGCTAATGAAAGCAAAGACATGAGTGTAAATGATAATGTTAGAATGTACTTAAAAGAAATAGGTAAAATTAGCTTACTTAGCTTAGATGAAGAACAAGAACTTAGTAAAAAAATAGCGGCAGGAGACGAAGAAAGTAAGAAAATTCTTGCAGAAAGTAACTTAAGACTTGTTGTTAGTATTGCAAAACGTTATGTAGGACGTGGACTACTTTTCTTAGATTTAATTCAAGAAGGAAATATTGGATTAATGAAAGCAGTAGATAAATTTGATTACGACAAGGGTTATAAATTTAGTACATACGCTACTTGGTGGATAAGACAAGCTATCACCAGAGCGCTTGCAGACCAAGCTAGAACTATAAGGGTTCCTGTTCATATGGTTGAAACTATTAATAAACTTGCTAGAGTAGAAAGACAAATGGCGCTTGATTTAAATAGAGAACCTACTGATAAAGAATTAGCTAAGAAAATGGGCTTGTCTATTGATAAAATAGTTGAAATTAGAAGAATAAGTCAAGACCCAGTAAGCTTAGAAACTCCAATAGGTGAAGAAGATGATTCACACTTAGGCGATTTCCTAGCAGACGAAAGAACAATGGGACCTGAAGAATACACAGACTATACTATGCTTAAAGAAGAATTAAAAAGTGTACTAGAAACTCTTACAAAAAGAGAAGAAGAAGTACTAGAACTTCGTTTTGGTTTATACGATGGAACTTGTCATACACTTGAAGAAGTTGGAAAGAAATTTGGTGTAACAAGAGAAAGAATAAGACAAATAGAAGCAAAAGCACTTAGAAAATTAAGGCATCCATCACGTGCTAAAAAATTAAAGGATTTCTTAATTGACTAGGTTAGAAAAGATATCTTCTTATATTAGTGATAATGAAAAAGTGCTTGATGTTGGATGCGACCAAGCACTTTTATCAAAAATTTTAGCTAAAAGAAAAATATATAGTATAGCAAGTGATTTAAGACCTAACATTATAGAAAATGCTAAAAAGAACTTAACACCACTTGAAAAAGAATACATCACTTTTAGTGTGAATGATGGAATACCTAACTCTTTAAATGAAGAATATACTTTAGTATTAAGTGGAATGGGAGCGTATACTATTTTAGATATACTAAAAAACAGTAATTATAGATTTAACAAAATAATTACAATATCTAATAATAATCATGATATACTAAGAACAGAAATGTCTAAATTAAATTATTATGTTTTAGAAGAAGAAATAATAAAAGAAAAAGCTAAATTCTACAACTTAATAGTATTTGATAACGTTAAAAGAGACTACTCTAAAGAAGAAATACTAGTAGGAATAAACCATAAAAATAAAGAATTGCTTAAAGAAAAAAATGAGTACTTAATAAAAAAATATACAAGCATTTTGAATATTGCAAATAATGAAAAACTAATAGATATAGTTAACACTTTAAAGGACTATAAATATTAGTTTTTTTATAAAGTCCTTTGATTTTCCGTCAGTTTAGGCTAAAAAGTCCTTTGATTTTCTGTCAGTTTAGACCAAAAAGTCCTTTGATTTTCCGTCATAGACCTTAACTTTTGCCCGAAATTACGTAGAAAAACACACTACTGAAAGAAAGTTAAAGTATCTAAACTATCTTTTCTATTATCAGTAGCTTTCTTTTTAAAGTTACTTATAGGTCTTTCCATTGCCTTAACTTCTTTAATTGTTGCTTCTTTACTTGCTTCTTTTATAGAATTAACTGTACCAAAAGCATCCTTTACATTCTTAACAATTGGGCTCACTTGTTTATATATTGGAATAGCCTTGTTAATAGTACCAATTGTACTATTTAAGCCACCTAAAATTTTACTTAAATCAAAACCAGCCATAACATTCACCTATAATATTATATTAAAAAAACAACAAAAAAGTAACAAATAATCTTGATAAAATATGAAAATTAGTGTATCATTATTAATAGAATAAAAGGAGTAGGGTTATGAAAATATATTACTTATTTAAATTTATGCATCTATGGGGAATATTCGCGTGCATTACATTGTTGTTTTCAGTTCTTGTAATAGTGAGTTGTAACAATATATTTAAAGTATCAAACAAAAAAATAATTACTTTATTTATACCACTATATAACTTACTTATACTACTTGATATAGTTAACTTAAATAGATGGAACTATATACTATTACTTTTTCCAGTAACTAACGTATTTATAATAATGATTATTCTTTATAGATTAAGTATAGTATTTCATACGACTAAAACTTTTGCATTTGGTTTAATATTATTTCCAGTAGTTTACTTGCCTGCACTTAACTATGGCGGTAAACTAGACAATAGACCAACTGAAGAAATAGAAAAAGAAGAACTAAAAAAAGAAACATATAACTTACTTACTGAAGAAGAACTAAGCGAATTAAACAAAACTACAGAAGAACCGAAAGTAGATAATGTATTTAAAAGAGAAATCGATGAAATGCCTAAAGCAGCTGCGTTTAAAGCTACTAAAATAAAATATGATAAAATACTAAAAGATGAAGAAGAAAAACCTAAAAAAATAGAAAAAGTAGAGCCAGTAAAAGTAGAAGAGATAGAGAGTCCTAAGAAATTTGTTAAAGATTTAAAACCTAACGAAGAAAATGACAGTATAGAAATAATAGAGTTATAAAATAGTTATTAAAAATAAAGGAGAGAAATACATGAAAACAAAATACACTTTAAAACCTAGTATGGTGGGGGGTAGAAAAGTTTTTTGAGGAGGAATTTTTTTGAAAAAAATAAAAAAAATATTTGGAGAAATTAATATAACTTGGTTAAAACTAATAATAATCGCTATTATGGTTGGTATATATACTGCACTTATGGCATTAATTCCAACTTTAAAGTATACTTCTTTTCATGATATAACAGTGACATTTGAAGTATGGATTTTATTTGGAATAATAATTATTATGAATAGTAAATCTGCTGTAGATTCGGCATTAAAATGTTTTGTATTCTTTTTGATAAGTCAACCACTTGTATACTTAATTCAGGTTCCATTTAATAGTTTAGGATTTAAAATATTTATTTATTATAAGTATTGGTTTATTTGGACACTACTTACTATTCCAATGGGATTTATAGGATATTATATGAAGAAGGATAAATGGTGGGGCATATTAATATTAACGCCTATGTTACTATTTCTGGGTGTAGGTTCATATTATACTTATTTAGTAGAAACATTATTTGATTTCCCATATCATTTATTAACTACATTATTTTGTTTAGTAACGATGCTATTATATCCATTATGTATATTTGAAAATAAAAAAAATAAAGTAATAACATTCATAATAAGTGTAGTGATTATTGTTTGTTTGATAATTTTAGCATTTACTAATAAAAAAGTATATAATGCTACTCTTTTAGCAAATGGTAGTATGGAAGATGTTATATTTGATGAAAATTGCAAAGTGTATTTAGAAAAGGATTTAGGAGAAGTATATATAAGATACGAAGAAGGAATAGAAGATTATTTAATAGAGGGTAATTTTGAAAAAACAGGTACAACTAACTTGATTTTAGTAGATGAAAATGGAAATAAAACAGTATTTGAACTTAATATTGGAAATGATACCTTTGACTTAACAAAAAAATAAAGTAGAACAACAACCTCATAATTTATAGACTAAATCAGAAAAAAAGGCAATCCAAGTCATAACGACCTAGAATTGTCTTTCAATATAATCTAATCAGTAAAGTGGGTTTAATATCAACAAGTGAATATGAAATGTTAGGTGGAAGAAACAAATACAAGTAGTCCTCTGTGTACTAACAAGATTATTTGACAATAACAGAAGAATAATCTAACAAATTATTCTTTTTTTGTGGAACAAAATCAAAAATTAAGTTATAATATTATACGTGATGTATTATGAAAATGAGTGAAGTAGATGCAAATATGTTAAGTCCAATGATGAAAGAGTACTATAAAACTAAAAGTGAATACATGGACGTTTTATTATTCTATCGCTTAGGGGACTTTTATGAGATGTTTTTTGAAGATGCTATAACAGCTAGCCATGAATTAGAACTTACTTTAACTGGCAAGAATGCTGGCTTAAAAGAAAGAGTGCCTATGTGTGGTGTACCACATCATGCGGTAAACGTGTACTTAGAAAAACTAATAGACAAAGGCTATAAAGTTGCAATATGTGAACAAATGGAAGATCCTAAAATGGCTAAAGGTATAGTTAAAAGAGAAGTAATAGAGATAGTTAGTAAGGGAACTCTTACAAATACTGAAAGTTTAGACGAAAACGACTACAACTTTATAGCTAGTATTACTGACTATAATTACATATATGCTTTATCATACTTAGACTTATTAAGCGGTAAAGTGTATGCTACATTTGTAAGTAAATCAAGTGATAAATTAATTAGTGAGATAGTAAGTCTTGGAATAAAAGAAGTAGTAGTGACAAGTGATTTTGATAATTCTATTACTGAAGTATTAAAGAATAACTATAACATTTATATAAGCGTGTATGACAAAGATTATTCAAATATTAATAGAAGTAGAGTAAGTAATTTAGCTGATACTAAATTAGAAGATAATAC
>CAVITD010000018.1:0-5861 GCA_963645645.1 uncultured Eubacteriales bacterium | reverse complement strand
ATAAACACTTAAAATTATGGTGTTTATTCTTTTTTTGAAAATTGAAACAGTAAAAGTCTGAAAAAAGAGATAGTAAAACACTGAAAATCGAGATAGTAAAAGTCTGAAAATCGAGATAGTGAACTATTTCTTCTTGAAAAAACTTGTCTTTATTGGTATACTTATTATAGTAGAAGAAGGTAATTTATATGAATGAAAGTTATCAAAATTTTAATTATCATACACATACTAAAAGATGCTCGCATGCTGGACTTTATGAAGATGCAGAGTATGTTTATTATGCAAGATTAAATGGTATTTCTACAGTTGGTTTTACAGACCATGTTCCTTTTAATCCTATTAAATTACCTGATATAAAGTCTAGAATGGTATATAGTGAAGTAGACGAGTATGTAAGTAGTATTAATGCTTTAAAGAAAGATAATCCTGATATGTGTATTCTCTCTGGCTTTGAAGTTGAGTACTATCCTGAAATTGAAGGTTTTTTAGGAGAACTAAGGTCTAAAGTTGACTATATGATAATGGGAGAACATTTTGTTGAAGGAGTAGTGTCTAACAACAAAGATTATCCACTTATTTATGCTGATATGGTGGTAAAGGGTATTGAAAGTGGAATTTTTGATATAATCGCACATCCTGATATATTTATAAGAAACAGAAAGAGTATTACTAGTGAAGAAGATTTAGGCGTGTTTGACGAGAACACCATCAGGGCTGGTAAGATAATTGCTGTTAAAGCAAAAGAGTATAATATACCACTTGAGTTAAACGTAAAGTATTCTTTAGAACTAGGAAGTGACATAATTCCTTTTTGGGAACAGGTAAGTCAAACTAATACGAAAGTTTTATTTGGGTTAGATGCTCATGAGCCTAAAATGTTTAACGAGTTTTATTTGAAAAGACAGATTTTATTAAATATGTTAAATATGAAGTTTAACTTTGTAAATAAAGACTATAACCCAATTGTAGCTAGACTACAAAATCAAAAGCTTAACTTGAGTTATCAAATAAGACAGTCTAAAGCGTTATGTGTGCAAACAAGTTATACGTCTAAGTTATTAGAAAATATATTTGATAGAATTCCTAAGTTTGATAGTACTGAAGAAGTAAGCTACTACTTGAATGAACACTTAACTAAAGAACTAGATGATATTGCTAAAGAAGGTACAAAGAAAGACGAGAATTCCTTTAGTAGAATTGAAGAATTATCTAGTAATAATAGTGATCCTTATTTAAAGAGCTATCTTTTAAGAAGAGTGAAGATGGAACTAGCAACTACTAATCAGGTTATAGCAAGTCAGATTAATTTAGTTAATACCATAAAGAAGTGTATAGATAATGCATTTTTAATGGGTGCATCTTCTAAAGAAGAAGTAATGGATATAGTTACAAAATTAATTGAGTTAACATACACTAAGAATGCAAGCAAAAAAAGAGTTATTTCTGAATATTTAGAGAATTTAGAAAATAACTTGGGTGGAAAGAGTACTGGTAGTAAGCTAGTTAAAGTAAATCCATTAGGGAATACTAGTGAAAGAGAAGAATATAATAAGTGGAATGGCTTTGTAAATAAGTTTTCACTAATACTTCTTGTTACTTTCTTAATAGGTTTTGGTGTTGGTATAGCTTATATGTTTATTAAACTAATATAAAAAAAGTTGCTAAATTAATTAGCAGCTTTTTAAATTTCAAATATGACAGGCATTATTATAGGTCTTCTTCCAGTTGTTTCTATAATGTATGTGTTTAATTCTAATATAACTCTATTTTTTAGATCAGTAATAGTGTAATTAGGTTTATTTAATTCACTATTAACAATACTTCTAACTTTGTTTTGAATGTTACTTAATAATTCTTGGTTGTCGTTAACTACCACAAAACCTCTTGTAGTAACATTAGGCTCGATTAAAAGTTCATTTTTCTTTTTGTCTATGTTTAGAATTAACACTAGTACACCATCAGTACTCATTATTTTTCTATCTCTTATTATAGAAGAACCAACATCTCCTATACTTTTACCATCAACATATATGTCATTAATTGGTATAGACTTTGCACGTCTTACTCCCTCTTTACTTAGGGCTAGCATATCTCCATTTTTACAAATGAAAGTATTTTCTTTAGGTATACCACATTCTATAGCAAGATCTGTACTAGTTTTAAGCATTCTGTATTCTCCGTGTACTGGCATAAAGTATTCAGGCTTGAATAGTCTAAATAGTAGTTTTAATTCATCTTGTTTAGCATGTCCACTTGTGTGAACATTTATATCGTCTTTGCTAGTAAATACAGTCGCACCTTTTAGGTAAAGTTTGTTGATAACTCTATTTATACTCATTGCATTTCCAGGTATTGCACTACTAGAGAATATAATAGTGTCACTAGGCATAAGTTTGATATTGTTGTCTACTCCGTTAGCAATTCTTGAAAGAGCTGCTAAAGGTTCTCCTTGACTACCTGTACAAAGTAAGCAGATACTCTCTGGTTTCATTCTGTTAGCTTCATCAGTTGTAACAAATACACTTTTGTCTTTGATAAGCCCACAGCTTTTAGCTATTTCCATACTGTTAACCATACTTCTACCAAATACAGCAACCTTTCTATTGTTTTTAGTACAAGTATCAATTATGTGAACAAGTCTATAGATGTTAGATGCAAATGTTGCTAATATTATTCTACCTTTACATCCTCTAAAGATATCACTTAACGCTTCATCTACATCGCTTTCACTGGTAGAAAAACCTGGCACCATTGCGTTAGTGGAGTCACTAAGTAGAAGTTTTACCCCCTCGTCTCCTAGACGCGCCATTTTGCTTAAGTTAGCCATTGGCCCTATTGGTGTTAAGTCAAATTTAAAGTCTCCAGTCGTAACAATTCTACCATTAGGTGTCATAATACTTATTCCGTAACTATCAGGAATTGAGTGAGTAGTTCTAAAAAATTCAATTTCAAAATTCTTGAACTTTGGTTTAGTACTCTCATCAAACATAACTAAGTTAGAATAATTTACATTTCTATCAACTAGTTTATTTTTAATAAGCTCAACTGCTACTTTAGGTGCATATATAACTGGTATATTAACGTGTGTTAGTAAATAAGGAATACCACCTATGTGGTCTTCATGTCCATGTGTAATTAGTAAAGCTTTAACTTTGCTTTCATTTTCCTTTAAAAATGTATAATCAGCTAAAACATAGTCTATTCCAGGTAAGTTATCTTCTGGAAACATAACTCCAGCATCTATTACTATAATTTCATCTTCATGCATAATTGCATACATATTTTTACCGACTTCTCCGAGCCCGCCTAAAGCGAACACAAAAGTCTCACTTTCTTGTGTTTTCATAATTTTTTCCTCCAATTTATTTCTAAAAAGAAATCTATAAGTGATACTAATTATACTACAAAAGTCTTAAAATGTCTAGCATTAACTATAAACTCATGATATAATTGAGTAAGGAGGCTACAAAATGGGAATATTTGATAAACTAAAAAATTTTATTAAAAATGATAATAAAGATAATATAGAAAAGTATGATAAAGGATTATCTAAAACTAGAGAAGACTTTGTTAATAAGCTTAACCTTCTTGGTATAAAATATACTAAAGTAGATGATGCGTTTTATGAAGAGTTAGAAGAAATTTTAATAATGGCTGACTTAGGAACAAAGACTACTTTTAAATTTATGGATAAACTTAAAAAAAGAGTGAAAGAAGAAAATATTACTGATTTTAATTATTTAAAGGAAGTCATAGTAGATGAGTTGTTCTTGATATATGTTAATGGAGAACAGTTAACAAGTAAGATTAATTATAATAAAGATGGGCTTACTACAATACTTTTTGTGGGAGTTAATGGAGTAGGTAAAACTACTACCATTGCAAAACTAGCAAGTAAAATGAAAAGTGAAGACAAAAAAGTCATATTAATCGCAGCAGACACCTATAGGGCAGGGGCAGTGAACCAATTAAAGGAATGGGCTCTTAAAATAGGAGCACCATTTTACGCAGCAGAAGAAACAGACCCAGCGAGTGTAGTGTTTGACGGACTTAAAAAGGCAGAAGAAATAGGCGCAGATGTTGCTTTAATAGATACAGCAGGAAGACTACAAAACAAAGAAAACTTAATGAAAGAACTTGAAAAAATTAAAAGAGTAATAGAAAAAGTTACTGAAAGAAGTGTAGATGAGACACTACTTGTGATAGACGCATCAACTGGACAAAATGGAATAAGTCAAGCAGTTAGTTTTAAAAGTATATGCGATATTACTGGGCTTGTGTTAACAAAACTTGATGGGACGGCAAAAGGTGGAATAGTGCTTTCAATTAAAGATACTGTTGGGTTACCTGTTAAGTTTGTAGGTTTTGGAGAAAAAGAAAGTGACTTAATACCTTTTGATATAGAGAGTTATATATATGGACTATTTAAGGAGTGGAAGTAATGGTAGAAGAGAAGTTAATATATGATGGTTATGTAAAAATATATGATGTAAAAAAAGAGAAAGATGGCAAAGTAGAAGAATACACTAAAGTTCATTTAAGAGGGGCTTCTGCTGGAATAGTAATAAATGAAGAAGGAAAGATGGCTTTAGTTACTCAGTATAGACCAATAATTGGAATGAAAACTTTAGAAGTACCAGCTGGAACTTTAGATAAGGGTATACCACCAAAAGAGATAATTATAGAAGAGTTAGAAGAAGAGTGTGGAATACCAAAAGAAGATATAATTAGTATAACTGATGAACCAGTGTTAACATATAAAATAATAGAAAATATGTCTGATGGTGAAATGCATATATTCTTAATTAAAGTAAAAACAAGAAACAGTAAACCTAAAGAAGAAGATGACGTAGACGAGGTTAACTTCTATACTTTGGAAGAAATCGAAAGTCTTATTAATAAAAGAATAGTAACAGACCCTAAAACATTAATAAGTTATTTCTTATATAAGGATATGATAAAATGAGTGAAAGAGATTATTTAATGGATTTGTATGACATTTATAAAGATTTACTAACTGATAAACAAAGAGAATATTTTCAAAATTATTACTTTGAAGATTTAACACTTCAAGAAGCAAGTGATGAGTTAAATGTAAGCAAGCAAATTATAAGTAAGACAATATTACAAGTTACAAATAAACTTAAAAAATATGAAAGTACATTACATTTAAATAAAATATATAATGTACTTACTGTAATAAGAGAAACTACAAAAGATGAGAACATAAAAAAGGAATTAGACAAATTACTCTAATTCCTTTTTAAAATCTTTACAACTTTTTCTTCAGTTTGATAACTACTTAAAAGACTTTTATATTCTTCTACAGTTATTTCACCATTTTTAAGTTTACCTTCTAGGTAGTATTCATTTTTTACTGCATAAGGTACATCACTTACTTTAAAGTAGTCTTTAAAAGTGTCAACATCACTCATGTTAGTGATTAAATCAAACTTTCTATTTACTAACATCATTAGTGAATAAAGTGGCTCAGATATTTCAATAACTGGTTTAACTATATAAGTTTTACCGTTTTTATCAATAGTACTTGGTGCGTAAATGTAATGTATTTTGTTGTCTTCCTTTACAATTTTATAATGACTAGCATTGTTATCAAGTATAAAGCTTTTAATGAAAGATTTAGTTTCGTCACTATCTAATTTTGTTTTAATTAAAGCAAGTTCAAAAAGTTTATCTCCACTATTATATAACCCACTTTCATAAAACCATTTGTCATCACTAGCTATTAACTTATAAAAAGTTAAACTTTCACTTTCTAACCATGAATTAATAAGTACTCTTTTAAAGTTAACAATTTTTTCTATATCACTTTTAATATCGTAAAACATATACTCATGATT
>CAVITD010000017.1:0-4988 GCA_963645645.1 uncultured Eubacteriales bacterium | reverse complement strand
CCCTTTTAACTCTTCCTTACTCTCTTTAGGAAATAAAGTAATTCCACTAGTTTTAATCTCTCTATATAATGTATAAGTATCATTCATTTTATCAAACACATATAGTTTAGCATCTCCATTACTATTTTTTAAACCAACCAAAACATAATTAGTAATACTACTTTTAAAAGCAGGTACTTCTACTCCGTTAATAGTTTCCTTTGTTTCTTCATAAGTAGAAGGTGCTACTAATGTACTAACTCTTTTAACAACAGTATACTTCTCATTATCAATTACCACTTCAATAGGGTTCTTATCTTCCACATTTACTTTAACAGTATAAGTTTTAGTACTCCCATTCTGAGCAGTTACTTTAATTTCAAACTTGTTTTCCCCCTCACTTACTTCAAACTCTCCAAGTCCAATAACACTTGCTGTATTATCTTCAACACTCCCGTTAATTTTAACCTTAGTAACATCACTCGGTACACTTACTACATACTCTAAAGTATCTTTATTAAATTCACTTTCAAAAGTATACCCTTCTATTTCTAAACTCTTAAGATTATTATTTTTACTATAACTAGCTTCCAACTCTTCCTGAGTAATTGCATTAATTCTAACACTGCCTGCACTAATAGATAACTTACTCTCATCAAACGCATACCCATTATAACTACTAATACTTACACTACTACTTCCCCTTGCAATTACCTTAAATGTATACTTATAACTTGCACTCTTTGTACTAGAATTAGACGCATAATCAACTATATGAGTATTCCCACTCACTAACTTTAATTTAGAACTATCATAACTCAAACTATACTCCCAACTCCCAAGTGCACTACTACTACTTACATTAACAGTCACAGTAATTTGATTACCCACAATTGGACTACTCTTACTAGTACTAACACTTATATTCGCACTCGCTGCACTTAAAGATAGTATCCCAGCAAAACTAACTACAGCTGCAAGTACTAATTTCTTAAACATTCCCTTCATTCCTATTCACTCTCCTTAAAATGTTATAGATTTTAATATATATTTTTGTATTCTAAGTAAATCTAATATTGTTACTTCCCCGTCTCCATTAGTGTCTCCACTTATTAAATACTCACTGCTTAATTTAGACGAACCAAGTAAATGCTTTTGCACTTTTAATAAATCAAGTATAGTTACTTCTCCGTCTCCACTCACATCTCCAATTACACTAATTACAAAACTCTTACTTTCCCCTGATGGAGTAATCATCTTTATTGTTTGTCCAGTCTTTAAAGTACTTCCACTTCCTACTCCCACACCATTACTTTCATTAATTGTAACAGTTGTACCAGCACTATATTTATTAATACTGTTAATAAGTGTTCCAGCATTAGTATTAGGACTAATATTATATATTACACTTCCACTAACTTTAACACTCAAATTACTTATTATATCACTAATACTTGTAGTATCATTTACTTTAATAATAGTTAACTTATAAATTCTAACGTCTCCATTTTCACTAGTAACCTTAATTTCATGAATAGTCTTATCACTAGTTAAATCTAACTTACCAGTACCTTCTACTTTACTAGAAGAATCACTTAATACTACACTCAAATTATACTCTTTATCATCTTTATTAACATAAACATTAAATTCTAGTATATCCTTATCAAAATTACTTACATTTTTCCCATTAATACTAATACTCTCAATTGTATTAACCTTACTTACATTTGTTGGTAAACTAACAACATCAGGCATATTCAAGAATACTGGAATATCAAATAAGAAAGGCTCATCAAGTAAATTCATATCCTTATATGCGATATACGCATCTGCCCCCTCACTAGCAGGCGCTAAGACGTTGGTTTGATAAGAATGAGTATACAATGTAGTGCTTGTATTATAAGCAGGGTCTACATTAAATCTTTGTAAATATTGTGTGTGTTGCCCATCAGCTATATACCCTTCAGCTATTATCTGTGCTCCACCATAAATTGCTTTTTCTCTAGTATCCCATGGTTTATAATAACTATTATCTCCTCCACACTTACTACCACACGCATACTTTAACCCGTTTAATACTGGGTTTGGCCATCCTGTTGTCTTATAAGCCTTAATATTATAGAAGTTATAATACCCCTTTAAATTAAGTCCATTATATAACTCACTATATGTTCCACTTACAGCAACATAACTCTCATTAGTTGCCCCTTCCCCATGTGCACGTGTCGCCAAATGTACAGGACTCACATTATGTGTAAAACCTGCTCCAATAAACATATATTTATACTCATCAGTATTCAAAAATGACCCACTAAACACACTACTTATAGTATTATAATACTTTTTAGTTATCTCACTATTCTTATTTAAAGTATCCTTACTATCACTTCCATAATTATATTTCAAACTCTCAAACATAAACACAAACTTTTCAGTTAAGAAATTTCTAGGGTCTAAGTAAAACGCTGTCACTTCAGGTTTAGCTCTATACCATCCACTTCCATCAATTGAGTCATCACTATCCACTCTATATAAATCATTTGCATAGTTTATTAAGTTTGTCTTACTTGTAACTCCACTTACTACTTCACTCCAATGTAAATTTGTAATAATCGGTTTAAAAGTCCATGTAGGGTGTAACTTATGTAATTTAGTTAAATATGGAATATAACTTTCAGGAAACCCTAGTTCACTCAAATACTTAGCATACTCTGTATCTGTATCTACCATTTCACTCTTTTTAAGAACAAACTTAGAACATACATACCCTTCACTATTCTTATTATATTTTACTTTATAAAAACCTTCACTACACCCACTTCCACTTATCTTGTCTCCTATAATCGTAACATTAGTGCCTGGTAAAAGTATAGTAATCAAACTAGAACTATAACTATTACTCTTAAGTACCTTAATATTAACACCATTTATTCTAGCCTCAAACGTATCTGTGTTGTATGACACATCTTCCCCACCAGTAATTTCTCCAATTGACACATATAAACCACACATATAAGATTCAGTATTATTAATTCTAATCTTATACCATCCACCACTACAGTCAGTGTCTTCTTTATTGTATAACTCATCACTCACTAGGTCTAACACTGTATTCTTTTCATTAATTTGCCCTAGTCTCTTATAATTTGTACCAGGTCCTTCTCTATATCCAACGTATGTATTAGTAGTATATCCACCAAGCGCATCTAATTCAGTAACCATGAAAAAACTTACAAATATAGTTATAACTAAAAACACTATTTTTTTCATAACACGCCTCCTACTAATATTCTATCTATATAATTATATCATTAATTTACATATTTGTCTCAAAAAAAATACCATTTTACATGGTAATTTATACAAAATATATGACTACACTTTAACCTAAAGCAACATCCAAAACCATCATAATCGTGAACCCTACTAGCACTAGAAGTGTCACTAAATTCTTATGCTTATTCAATAAGCATTCTGGAATTAACTCTTTAACAACTACATACACCATCGCGCCTGCTGCAAAACAAAGGAAAAATGGTAATATTAATTTAACTTTAATAACAAGAAGTGCTCCTATTACTCCACTAATTGGCTCAACTAAACCAGACAACTGCCCATAAAAGAACGAACGCGCTCTACTGTACCCATCTCTTCTTAAAGGTAAACTAACAGCTGCACCCTCTGGAAAATTCTGAATAGCGATACCTAAAGCAAATAAAAATGCACTAGCTAAAAGAGTTGTATTCATGTTGTATGCTAAACTCCCAAACAAAACCCCAACTGCAAGCCCCTCAGGAATATTATGTAAGGTAATTGAAACAATTAACAAAATACTTCTTTTTTTATCTGTACTCTTATCCTTATTTTTAGTTATTTTCTTAACAAACAAGCCACCTAAACACAAAAATATTGCCCCGCTTAAAAACCCAGTTGCCGCTATTAACCATGGAGTTTGATTTAAACTTTCTGCTTGTTCTATTCCAGGCCCTAGTAAACTATAGTAGCTCGCACTAAGCATTACCCCACTTGCAAAAGCTAAACAAAGGTCCATAATTAAAGCATTAACTTTCTTAAAAAATATAACAACACCAGCACCCATTAAAGTAAACAACCATGTAATCAAAGTAGCAAAAAGTGCTAAAAACACTGGCTCAACTTGAATTAATTTATCCATAAGTTCTAAACGCCCTCCATTTTATTTTATGGAAAACTAAAAAATATGTATAGGCACAAAAAAAGAGTTAAATTTCTTTTTTCACTTCCCCATTAACTCCCTTACTTAAAAACTCTTTAATCTCTTCAGTTACTTCTTCTTTTCTCTTACTTCTAAATATATCATGATTAATCCCCTTAACTAAAAGTAATTCTTTCTTCTTACTTAACAAATTCTCATAAACATACTTAGCACTACTAAAAGGCACTATATTATCTTTGCTCCCTATAATTATCATAGTCGGTACTTTAACACTCTTAGGTGCATCATAGTTTTCACTAATCAAATTCATAAACTCCCTTAACGCGTGCTTAGGAAGTAAAAATATTCTATTTAATATAACATCAGCTTTATACTCTTTTATTACTTCAGGACTAAACTTCAAACTCTTAATTATATCAGGCTTATTATCCTTAAATTTCAAATAATGAAATGCAGGCGCAGCTAACACTAACTTCTTAACTTCTTTATACTTACTAGCTAAGTATGTTGCAATTACCCCACCCATAGAATGCCCTATTACATAAATAGTTTTATACCCATGATTAATTAAATTTTCTAAGTGTTCACTACTACATCTTATCCAGTCCTCTCTAGTATATTCTCCAGGCATTGTATCATGTCCAGGCAAAGTAAAAGTAAACACGTCATAATTTTTAATAAACTCTAGCTCAGTAGATAAGTACTCCTCATCATACACTCCTCCACCAAAACCATGCACTATAAGTATTGCTTTCTTGTCGAGTAGACGACTTCCATTTTTATTCATTTCTTAAATACCTCTTTTCTTATT
>CAVITD010000016.1:0-8226 GCA_963645645.1 uncultured Eubacteriales bacterium | reverse complement strand
CAAGTATTTTCAATACTTTGAGAGTGTTTTTTATGTAACAAGTGTCAAAGGTGGGGATGGCACTATTACTAATACGCTCAACAAAACAGTTAAGATGATCTTTTTGAAATTTTTCATTTCTATCCCTCCTATTGTTAAGTATATCATATTTTAAAAAATAAATCCATATATTTGTGAAAAGTTTGTGTAAATTCAAAAAAGTACCTTTTTAGGTACTTTTTAATTATTTATTCATAGATTCTTTTAATAATCCATAACCACTTGTTATACCAAGTATAGAAATTAAAGTAATTAAGATATAACCAATACCCTCATCTGTAGTCTTTGGATTTTCAGTTGGTTTAACTTCAGTAGTAGTTTTTTCTTCATCTTTTACATCGCTATATGCTAATGCATATGTACTAAATTTATCAGTTTCAAATACTAACTTACCATCAACAATTTCTACATCTAGTTTTGTTGTTTCACCATTATGAACACGAATTACATAATAGTTTCTAGTGTATCCCTTTTCTACTTCAGGTAAAGTAGTTGGAACTTCTACACTAACTTTTACTTTATTTTCTAATTCAGTTATTTTACCAATAGTATCTTCTTCAACTTTTAAAAGAACACTAACATCTAAATAACTTGCTATCTTATCTTCTTTTTCAAGAACTTTTTCTATTACTTTAACGTCTTCTTTAGGAACATCTTTAGTTTCTACTTCATTTGCCTCTAGAACAGTCTCAATTGTCTTACCAGCTTTAACTGCTTCAACAATCTTAGTAGTAGTTTCTTCATCTATTCCTTTAACTTCAGTTTTTTCATCACTCATTAACTTTTCAATAACTGTATTAATAGTAGTTTCTTCAGTTTTAGTAGCTTCATCAGCTTTAATTTCATAAACTGTAACAGTTACTTCTTTTAAATTTCCAGTATAACCTACTGAAATAGTAGCTGTACCAGCGCTTACGCCTGTAATCTTGCCATCTTTACTTACAGTAGCAACTTTAGTATCACTACTAGTTACTTCAAAGTATTTCTTAGCTGTATCATTAGCTGTAAAATCTATTTGTACATCTTTTCCTTTTTCAAGAACATAAGAAGTCTTATTTAATGTAAATTCTCCTTTTTTCTCAACAACAGAATTATTATTAACAGTTAATACTTCATATTCATTAGTTATTGCATTTTGAACATTACATACAGAACTAAATGTTCCACCTGTTACTGTGTAACTAAAATCTAATGCTGTTGTTAAGCCACTTTTAGCTACTGCTTCAGGATCCTTAATTCCTTTTTTTATTCCAGTGAAATCTCCACCTGTTATTGTTAAAGAACCTTTATCAGATCCTGACTTATAACTTACTGCTATATAATTAGCATCAAATTTACCACCATTAATTATTAATTTTCCAGGAATTGCTTTACTACCCTCAGAAGATATTTTTGCAATATCCTTAAATCCTGTAAAAGTACCACCATTAATAGTGAACTCTCCAGCAGCTTGTGTTAGATATCCATTTACACTTGTAAATTGTCCATCATAAATAATAGTTTCACTCCAGTCATCACCTTTAACAGTTTGTGTTGTAGTACTGTTCTCAAATGTACCTCCAAAAATTTCTAAACTTACATTAGGATCACTTGTTGGATAAGTTACATTTAAGTCATTACCAACATTACCAAAGAAACCATTTGCAATTAAACTTGAGTCATTTACATTATCTCCATACTTTTGAGTAAATAAACCACCTTTAATAGTCATTTTACCAAGGTTCTTAACAGCATAGAAAGTACTAGAATAAAATGTACCATTTTCTATTGTTACAGTTCCACCATTGTTAGCAACAGCGGCTTTACTAGCTAATACTTTACCATTTCCTTTAATAGTAACTATGGCACCTTTGTTTACATAAATACCATGTCCATTTTTTACATTTAAAGTTTGTTCATTAAGATCAATGGTAACTTTTGCATTTTCAGCAACTTCAATTGTTTCACTTGTTTCTGCTGTTAGTTTAACATCTTCTGTATAAACTTGTGCATTAACATTTACAGTCATTAATATTGCAGTGATGGCGAAAGCAAAAAAATAACTAGCAAATGTTTTTTTGAAAATACTTTTCATAAAATCATATCTCCTTTCAATATTTTCATGAATATTATATCAATAAATTGTATATTTTTCAACAGATAAAAAAAAAATCACAAAAAAATTACTAAAGTTTCGTAAAATTATATGATAAATGATATTTTAAAATATTTAAGAAAGAGCAAAAAACTAAAACAGTCAGAAGTTGCAAGCGTAGCTAACGTTGCAGTTAGTACTATAAGTGGTTACGAAACAAACTATAGGCAACCCACTTTTGAAATGATAGAAAAAATAGCCGACATATGTGGCTATGATATTATATTTAGAGATAGAAAAACTGAATATGAAGTATCAACTAAAAACATAGATAGAATAAAAGAATAATCTCAAGCTGAAATTATTCTTTTTCTTTTAATTAAATCTACTCATTTGTTTCATTAATTGATTAATTTGTTTTTGATTAGGAGTTCTTCCCATACCTTTCATTAAAGTTTTTATCATTTCTTCATTAATTGGTGGGTTCTTTTTAAGTTCTTTAGTCATTATTTTCTTAGCAAGTAAGAAACCTATTATTACTCCAACTACTAACCCAATTAGAACATATAATATATCCCAAATCATTTAATTCACCTCTTTCTTACATATTAATTATATAAAATTTTAAAGTATTTTACAACACTATCTTTTTAAATTAGTCAAATAGTTTTCTTTACTTTTAGGTATCCTATTAGTAAAGCATCATATGCATCATGGTTAAACTGTAAATCATCAGCAAAATAAACTTCCTAATTCCATAATAATCACACACCTCACATATATCTTTACACATTTATATTGTCATATATGAATAAGTTTAGTCAATAATTATCTTGAAAACATAACATTTTTTAAATAAAAATAATCCATATTTTGAAAATCACACACAAATAAATAAGGAATACCTTTTAAAGTATTAAATAAACTTGGATACATACTATTAGACTTAACTTTAATATGGCTACTTCCAATAACTAACTTTGTACTTTCATTATTTAGAAAATCATTTATTATATGAGTATTCTTAAAACAAGTATAACTTAAATTATCGCCGTTATTATCAATTAGCAACTTATTTAAGTTTTTCTTATTTATTGGCTTACATATCTTACTAAACATCTTATATCCAAGATAAACTTTATTTTTATCAAGTAAATATATACTTTCTAAAATTTTATATAAGTTATCTGGTTTATTTTTAGTTAACATATAAGTTTCCCTATTAATTAAAAAGATATAATACACTCTCATAAAGTCACCTCTATTTATGAGTATATTATATCTAAGTGTCGTTTTCTGTCGTTTTTTCTGTAGTACTTTCTTTTTCTTCTTCTTTTTCTAAATACTTTACTTTTAAAGTTATATCTATCGTTTCCCCTTTAACAACATCTCTATTTTTTAAGTCTGTTCCGTAGCTATAACCATATCCTGTATAATTAAAGTTTACACCTAGTAGTTTACTATATATATTAAGTTCACTTCTAGACCAATTCTCAATATTAGTGTATTTATAGTTAGTCCCGTTTGTTACTAAAAACACCTTATCATTTGCATTCACTATGCTATTACTTGCTGGATACTGATTAATTATTCTACTTCCGTCTCCTATTATAATAACATCTAAATTCTTACTTTCTAACTCTTCAGTAGTCTTTATTACATCTTGATTTATATAACTAGTTAATTTAAAGTTAGAGTATTCGCTTTTTTCTTGCTTAACAATTCCTAAATATGTAGAAACGTCATCAATTAATTGTCTAGTTGCTTTACCAGGTAAAGTTGTATCAGTTATTTTACTTACTGCCATATACACAATAATCTGTGGGTCATCATAAGGAAATGCACCCAAAAAACTTCTTACGTAGTTTATACTTCCTGTTAAATATCCACCATTTTCACTTGCTATTTCAGCTGTACCTGTTTTACCTATAGTTCTAACTTTATCAGTTTTATAGTTGTACCCACTAGACCCTACACTATCTAAGTTTACCACGCCATCTAATAAGTCTATTACTTTACTAGTAGTCTCACTACTTGCTACTTTTGCTATAACAGTCCTGTTATTTTCTAGTATCACTTCATTAGTAACTGGATCAACTACCTTTTTAACAATGTATGGCTTTAATACTTCTCCATTATTAGTAACACTAGTAAATGCTTGAACCATCTGTACAGGTGTCACACTCATTCCTTGTCCAAAAGATGCATTTGCTACTTCTATATCATAGTTAAAATCAATTTTACCAGTTTGTTCATTAGGTAAAGTTATTCCTGTTTTCTTACCAAAACCTAGCTTTCTATAAAAATCTTTTAATTTATCTCTTCCAAGTCTTTGACTAAGCAAAGTAGCTGCAACATTTGAACTTGCATAGAACCCCTTATCAAAAGTCATTTCTCCCCATCCATATTTATTCCAATCTTTAATAGTATATTCTCCTACTTTAATAGTACCAGACATATAAGTTTCTTCCCCGTCATATAGCCCACTTTCAATAGCTGCCATGAAGCTAAATGTTTTCATAGTACTACCAGGCTCATAAGTATAACTTACAAAAGGGTCATAATAACTAGTTAAATCTTTAACGTTCGGATCAAAACTCGGGTTAGAACTCACTCCAAGTATTGCTCCAGTTTTTGCGTCCACCACACTTATTGTAGCCCATTCTAAACTAGACGCGCCTTCTAAAGTTTTTATTGCTTGCTCAGTAAACATCTGTATATTAGTATCTATTGTTAAATAAATATTCTTACCGTTTACAGCCTCCACTACTTCTTCATTTGTATTAGCTATCTTATATCCATAAATATCACTTTCATATGTTCTGCTTCCATCTACTCCGGTCAAATCTTTATTAAACTCTTTTTCAAGTCCCATCTCTCCAACAATAGTCCCATCGTCCATTGTTTTAGCATACCCTAAAGTATAACTTAAGAAATTTCTATTAGGGTAATACCTTTTAACACTTTTAATAAAGTCTATACCAGGCAAATTAAGTTTTTCAATATTCTCTTTAACAAGCTCGGTTATTCCTCTTCCACCAGGCCCTAGTTCTACTTGATAAACATTCTCTGTATTTAATAACTCAAGTATTCTTTCTTCTGTCATATTAATAATTGGACTAAGTGCCTTAGCTGTGCTTTCTTTATCAACCACGTGCTGTGGATTATCTTTATCAGTTGTTCTACTCTCTTCTAAATAAGCTATTACTGTATAAGAGTTTACGTTAACTGCTAAAACTTCTCCCAAACTATCATATATAGTTCCACGACTTGCTACAATTTTCTCTTTAACTGTATTTCTATTACTTGCAAATGCTTTTAAATCTACTCCATCAACTTTAGGACTTAATACAACATAAGATAACTTAAATATAATTAGACCAAACAAAAAAACAACAACCATCAAAAAAAATTTACTAATTCTTACAGTTCTTGTTTTTTTCATATACACCATCCTTATTCGTTTATTGTTCTAACATTACTATTATTATACTCCAAACCATAAGTAGTTGCAACTGCTTCTACATTATCAAAACTTGCAAGCTCACTTATTTTCATTTCTAAACTTTGATTTAAATTTTCTTGTTTATCTATTTTCTTTCTAATACTTTCTACTTCAATGTTAGTTTTAGATAAAAGAGCAGCTGAAAAAGAAGTACCAAAAATATTACCAAGTACTAAAAACCCTATTAAAAAGTATAACACTTTTTCTCCTCTTAACATTTTAACATTCTTCTTTCTAGCCATTTTTATTCCTCTTTCTTTTATATTTTTTCTATAATTCTAAGTTTTGCACTTCTACTTCTATTATTATTTTCTAATTCTTCACTACTAGCAACTATCGGTTTTCTAGTTATTAGTTTAGCTTTAGCTCTCATTTCTATTGGTACAACAGGAAGTTTCTTACTCATTTCATCGTCACTACATAACTTCTTAAATGTGTTTTTAACAATTCTATCTTCTAAACTATGAAATGTAATCACACACATTCTTCCACCACTTTTAAGTAAGCTAAACGCATCTAACAAAGACTTCTCTAAAATATCTAACTCATGATTAACTTCAATTCTAATTGCTTGAAAAGTCTTTCTTGAAGGGTTACCCTTTCTTCTATAGCTTTCTGGAACGTTACTTCTTATTACTTCAGCAAGTTCTAGTGTTGTGGTAATTGGTCTAGCATTAATTATTCCTTTAGCTATACTTTTCGCATTAACTTCTTCTCCGTAGTTAAATAAAATATCTACTAAATCTGTATAAGAATACTCATTAACCACTTTATAAGCGTCTAACTCTTGTCTCTTATCCATACGCATATCTAACAGCGCATCGTTATGAAAACTAAAACCCCTGTCAGTTTCATCAAGTTGAGGACTGCTAACTCCTAAATCAAACATAATACCATCAACTGGGGTATTAATATATTCTAGCATATTCTTAAAATTAGTATGAAATATTTTAAAGTTACTCCCAATTTCACTTAATACTTCTGTACTATATTTAACTGCATCCTCATCTTGATCAAAGGCGAATAAGAACCCCTTCTCTTCTAACCTTTTCAAAACTTCCCCTGAGTGACCAGCATATCCTAAAGTTCCATCTATATAAGTTCCATCTGGTTTTACATTTAATCCTAAGATAGTCTCCTCTAATAATACACTCTTATGCTTCATTTGAACCTCCAAATAAATTCTCTGCCATGTCACTAAAATTATCAATATTATTAGAAACAAACTCGTCGTATAAAGTTTTATCCCAAACTTCTAGTCTATCACCTACACCAATTATTACACAGTCTTTAACTAAAGATGCATAACCAACTAAATTAGCAGGTAAATTAATACGACCCATCTTATCAAACACAATAGTAGATGCTCCACTAAAAATAAATCTATTAACATTTCTAGCATCACTCTTAGTAAATGGTAAAGTTGCTAACTTATTTACTATCTTATCCCATTCATTCTTAGGATAAATTGCTAGGCACTTATCAAGTCCCCTAGTAATAGTAGCCCCCTCTAACTCACTTCTAAGCTTAGACGGAATAATAAGTCTATTCTTATTATCAATAGTATGATTAAATTCGCCCATTAACATAAGACCACCACTTTCTTCCACTTCACTCCACTATCTACCACTATTCTACAAGAATATTTTAATTAAGTAAAGACTAAAACACAAATTTCCAAAAAAAAATAACAACTTTACATTTATTTTGTAAAGCTGTTTAATTTCTAATATATCAATAGTTACCACATAAGTAGGTGTTTTAAAAAGTTACTGTACAAGTTGTATCTTTTACTATATTTGTAACTGTAACCACGTTATCATTAATTGTTATAGTTGCACCATTATCACAACTCATAGTTGTATCTTCAGAGGTTATCCCTTCATTAGGGGTAAGTGTAAACGTTGCTTTATTGTGAACATTCTTGTATGCTGCATCACTTCTTCCATTTATTACATTTAATGTTACTTTCTTTGTCTCAGCGCTTTCATTAAAGCTATTCTTTATTGTCCCGTCTTCCCCTAAATAACTTATAACACACAAGTTTCCTGGAATAAGTTTCTTTGTAACTGGGTTAGTTAAATTAGTACTTAGTAACCCTTCATTTTGTAAAGTATATATTCTTATACACTTTTCGTCTACTACTTTATTTAATATATCAGTAGTAAAAGTCTCATTCTCATTTAAATACACATCTGCTGCTGATAAAATCTGTGAATATAATTCTTCTAAAGACTTTTCTTCACTTTTTCTTTGTATATTTTGTATTCCAAAAGTACCTGCTACCGTAATTGATACGAGTATTATTAAAACCATAAGTACTTCTATTAATGTAAACCCTTTCTTATTCATAATGTCACCTACTATAAATATGATACCATAAATTTAAGAAAAAATAAACAAGAGCCTTTAACTCTTGTCAAATATTTATTACTCCAATTAAGTATAAAACTACAACTACTACTAAAAGAAGTGTTAAGAAACTATAAAATGCATCTTTTTGAAATATTCCAGGTAACTTCTTTCTAATCGCATCTAGTCCAATATAGATTAAGAAACCTAGTATACCACCTAAAACATTAAGTAAAATATCGTCTATATCAAAGCT
>CAVITD010000015.1:0-5811 GCA_963645645.1 uncultured Eubacteriales bacterium | reverse complement strand
TGACCGATGTGTTCTTTTTTGAGTTCTGTTACTTTTATTTCTACTACTACATAATAGTTATAATTTGAACCTATTTTAATTTTGTACTGGCTCTTAACATAAGTATATCCCTCTCCTAAAGTTTCACAAAAACTTGCCGGATTTTCGTCTATCCATTTCTGGACTATTTTTTCTGTAAGCTTTTCTTTATATTCTAGACTTTCTAATACTACTGGGTCTGGTATTTTATCTTTTACTGAAACTTTTTCCTTTTTCAATATTTTTTCTTTAATTTTACTATCAAGTCTTTCATATTCTTTTGATTTTAATTTTGAATCTAATTCTCTCGTAGTTAAATTCATTTTCCCAATACATTTAACATAATAGAATATTGCATTAATGTCGTTTAATTTTAACAATTTTGTAATACATGTCCACGAAATATTGTGAAACTTGAATTCGGCAATCAGTGATTGCCCTTTTTGGCAAACAGTGTAAAAATTTCTCATATATTTTAGATTTCTAGTTGAATAACCTTTACCAAGTTCACTTGTAAGTCTTTTAGAATATTCTTTAATAAGGCCATCGCCATACTTTGCTCTTTCTTCTCCACCTTGTGCTTCAACTAAAAGTTTCCCTACATTGTAATAGCTTTCTAAGTCTTTTTGATTACTCTTGTATTCTCTTACCTTTCTTCCAATTGCATTGTCTACTAGTATATTCTTTATTTCATTATAATAATTCATTTATTTTTTCTCCTCTCGTAATAAATTTATACATTATCTAGACTAATTTCAAACATCTAAATTTTCACATTTGCGTTCAGTATTTCATTTTTTTGTTGACATTAGCGTTATAAAGTGATAAATTATTTATCAGAAGGACTAACTGCGGTTGCTATTGCCCGTACTTAGTTCTTTTTTTCATATATCTTTTTAAAAATTCCATTCTTAATATTATATTTTATAAAACTGTTAAGGTTTGGTTATGTTATATCCATACACACTTTTTATTCTATTTATTTCAATTGTGATTTTGTTGACATTTGTGATTGTTTCTATTTCTATTGGTACCAGCACGTTATTTTTGTTTTTGTCCTTAATTGTTGTTAGAATTAAATAATCTTTTTCATTTTTATTTTTAAATATTGCTCTTGGATCATCTAAAGCTATAATTATTTTTATATACAAATCTTTTCCTAGAGAGTGATAATGATCTCTTGAATTTATTGTAATTCCTAAATCTCTAGCTTCCTGTTCTGTCAAAATATTCTTTCTTACGTGAGATGGATTTTCATACATTGGTAAATTTGTCACTCCATTATTAACTAATACATCTGGTGTGTTGTTTCTTAATTTCACAGGATTTCTTTCATATATGTTTTTTAGAACATTATCTATTCTACCAGTCAAAGATTTTTCCGTGTGATAATTCATCATACTTATTCTCCTTTCTTCCTAAATTTACCATATATTAAAAGTACTGTCAAATTTACAGATTTTGAAAATTGTTATACATTTTTGAACCTTATAAACTACATTTGTAATTAATTAAATACAATTCCAGACATTAATTATTACCATTTTTTAAAATCTGCTAAAAAAATTTCCATAAAAAAAAGAATAAAAACTAGTCTTATTCTTTCTTATCAACACTTAAAACGCTTAAAAAGGCTTCTTGCGGTACTTCAACACTACCAACTTGTTTCATACGTTTTTTACCTTCTTTTTGCTTTTCAAGTAGTTTTCTCTTTCTACTCACGTCTCCTCCGTAGCATTTAGCAAGTACGTCTTTCTTCATTGCGCTGATAGTTTCCCTTGCAATAACTCTTGTACCAATACTAGCCTGAATAGGAACGCTAAACATCTGTCTTGGAATAATTTTCTTTAAATTTTCAACAACTGTCTTTCCACGATTATAAGCGTCATCCTTGTGTACTATTACACTTAATGCATCCACTATAACTCCATTCAATAGAATATCTAATTTAACAAGTTTACTCTCCCTATTACCAATAAATTCATAATCAAAAGAAGCATAACCTTTAGTAAAACTTTTTAACTTATTAAAGAAGTCATACACAATTTCTGATAAAGGAAGTTCATATATTACGTCCACCCTTTTTTCATCTATGTAGTTAACACTTTTATAAATTCCTCTTTTGTCTTGACATAACTCCATTACTGAACCAACATACTCATTTGGTACAAATATATCTGTTTTAACAAAAGGTTCTCTAACACATTTAATCTTACTTTGTTCAGGCATTTTACTTGGACTATCAATACTAAGAACTTCTCCATTAGTTAACTCTACTTCATAAATAACACTTGGACTTGTTGCAATTAGTTCTATATTAAATTCTCTTTCAATTCTTTCTTCTACAATTTCCATGTGTAAAAGTCCTAGAAATCCACATCTAAAGCCAAAACCTAAAGCATCAGATTTTTCTGGTTCAAAAGTTAGTGCTGCATCATTTAGTTTTAGTTTCATTAAAGCTTCTTTTAAGTTATTATACTTACTACTATCTATTGGAAATATTCCACTAAATACCATTGGTTTCATAGGTTTATAACCAGGTAAAGCATCTAACTCGTCGCCTTCATGTATAATAGTGTCTCCAACATTAACGTCCTCAATACTTTTAATGCTCGCTGTAATATATCCAACTTCTCCACAACTTAAACTATCTCTTGGACTATCTTTTGGAGTGGTTTTACCCAAAGATGTTACTTCATACACTGCACCTGTACTAATCATTTTAATCTTATCTTTTAATTTGACACTTCCATCAACTACCCTTATTAAAGCAACTATGCCTTTGTAACTATCAAAGTATGAATCAAATATCAAAGCCCTTAATTTGTCATCAGTACCTTTTGGTGCTGGAATTCTACTAACTACCGTTTCCATCAACTCTGGTACTCCTTCGCCAGTTTTTCCACTTACACAAAGTATTTCGTCTCTGTCAAAGCCAATAGTTTTAACAAGTTCGTCTTTTACTTTCTCTGGGTCTGCATTAGGTAAATCTATTTTATTTATAACTGGAATAATAGTTAAATCATTATCAAGCGCTAAATACAAGTTAGCTAAAGTTTGTGCTTCAATTCCTTGGGTTGCATCCACCACGAGTATTGCTCCTTCACAAGCAGCCAAACTTCTACTTACTTCATAACTAAAGTCTACGTGCCCTGGTGTATCTATTAAATGTAAAGTGTAACCTTTATACTTAAGTTCAACTGCATTTAGTTTAATAGTGATGCCTCTTTCTCTTTCAATATCCATATTATCTAAAAGTTGTTCTTTTCTTTCTCTTTCAGTTACATTACCACACACGTCAAGTATTCTATCAGCTAAAGTACTTTTACCATGGTCTATATGAGCAATTATACTAAAATTTCTAATTTTACTTTTATCCATAACTTTCACATCCGATTAAAAGTATATCATATTTACCCATTTTTTTAAAGAGAATTTTAATATAAACTCTTGACATTCATAAAAAAATAAGGTATGATTTATTAGTCAGTGAAATTTATGGAGTGATACTCAAGAGGCTGAAGAGGCGCCCCTGCTAAGGGTGTAGGTCGGGAAACTGGCGCGAGAGTTCAAATCTCTCTCACTCCGCCATTAAGAAATCAAGGTTCCGTATGGAACTTTTTTTGTTTATGTTCATATAATTTATAAGGTGGGGAAATGGACAGGAAATTAATAGAATTATCTTTAGAATATAAGTATCTTTATATAGATAACAGCGTTTTAAAAAAAGAAATATTTATTAGTGATTTAATAGCCTATTTAAAAAGTAATTTAGAGAGTGTTTTAGTTAATGAACACTACACAGTAAATTATTTTAGTTTTATATACAACAATAATTATGTAGAAGTTAATATAAGTGACGGGTTAGTTTTATATTTTGACCCTTTTGTAGAAACTGACATAGTAGAAATATTTAACAGTATCTGTGGAAATATTCTAGCAAGTTATGACTTATATGATAAATACGATAAAATAAATTACAAAGTATTAATGTGGAATTTAAATGAAAACAAAATAGACAGTATTAAATCAAGCTATTTTAAGTTTCAAACTATAACTAATTATAAAAGATATACAAAAAAGCTTAAGATATAACTTTCTTAAGCTTTTTGTTAGACTACTACATTAATCTCCCGATTATAATCTAACTTTGGTAAAGATATCTCCTTACCATTAATATACTACTCATAATTTTTAAAATTATACATACTTTTATATAGGTGATATTTTGAAAAATTTGGTAAAGCAATACGCTTTAAAATTAACTAGTGAAGATGTAGTTAAGTATGGAATTAAAGAAGGCGTGCAAATAACTAATGATGAAGCAGATGTATTTGTAAGTACTGTTAAAGAAAATATTGACTACATACTTAATGGGCACGCTAAGGAAGTGTTAGAAAGTAAAAAAAGTTCGTTTAGTGAAAGTGTGTACCTTAAACTAAATGAACTATTAGACAAATACTCTAAATTTATTTAGAATTAATATAGTCTTTAAATTCTTTATTTCTAATCATATCTATTTCATACTTATAAGGTGCGTATGCATCTTTTTCATTTCTATTTATCCAAGGGGTCTCAAGTATTTTAGGAATATCGTCTAGTCTTTCATTATAAATTACATTTATTAAATTATCAAATCCAATAGTGCCATATCCCAAGTTAGCGTGTCTATCCTTGTGACTACCAATTGGGTTCATGCTGTCGTTTACATGAATACACTTAATTTTATCAATTCCGATATTCTTATCAAATTCATTCAAAAACTCGTCAAACTTACTTATGTCAATACCTGCATCGTTCATGTGACACGTGTCTAAACAAACAAAAACTTTTTCTTTAATGTCTTCGTCTAGTCTTTCAATTATTCCTTTTAAGTCACTTATGCTTGTACCTACTTCAGTTCCTTTTCCACTCATAAATTCTAAAAGTAAGTTAACCCCATCAATATCCTTTAATGCAATATTTAAACCATTTGCAATATTTTTAATTCCAGTCTCTCTATCAAGAGTAGTATAACTTCCTGGATGAAGAACAATATTTCTTATATCAAGTTCTATACACCTATTTAGTTCTTGTCTTAAAAAATTAATATAAAACTCATACTTTTCTTCACTTGAATTATTAGCTAGATTTATTATAAAAGGAGCGTGCACTATGCATTTAGTTTTATCTAGTCCATATTCTAGCATTTTTTCGTGTGCCTTACTAGTTAGCTCTTTGTCAATGGGAAACCTTAATGTACTTTGGTTACTTCCAGTGTAAAACATAAATATATTAGCACCATAACTAATGCTTTCATTAACAACTCCTAACAGACCCTTTTCCTTTAAATAACTTGTATGACTTCCAATATATAACATAAATTTTACCTCCAATAGTGTAATTATATCAAAAATCTGTTGACTAAACCAGTATTTTGTGGTAAATTATTAGAGAAGTTTAAGGAGGCAAGAAGAATGGCAAAGAATGTATCAGATAGAAAAAATATGAGCGCTAACAACAGACCTTTCAGTTTAAAGGCTACTAAGAAGACTCAAAAAGTTAATTTACAAACAGTTAAAATTGATGGTAAAAAAGTTAGATTAACTACAAAAGAAATCAGAAGTTTAGAGAAATAAATCACTTAACATAGTGGTTTTTTTGTGCTATAATTTTAGTAGATGGAGGGTTTATGAATAACAAAAAGAAATTCTTTGCTTTAGTTTTTGCTTTAATATTTGTGTTATCAGTAAATAATAAAATTGATACACTACATAAAGAAAAAGAAACACTAAAAAAAGAAGAAACTATGAC
>CAVITD010000014.1:0-2952 GCA_963645645.1 uncultured Eubacteriales bacterium | reverse complement strand
TTCTTCCAATAGCATTGTCTATTAAAATATTTTTTATTTCATTGTAGTAATTCATATATTTTCTCCTTTCTTTTCTATGTATTTTGAATAGGGTCGACATTGTCTGTCCTTTTTAAACCAACACATAAAAAGCTTAATTTTTACATACTTTTACCGCATTATAACAGTCAATTTCTAATGACAACTTCACTTTATCATATTAGTGTTTTTCTGTCAAATCGCTCATTTTTTAAAATTAAACGCTATTTTAGTACCAAAAGAACTACAATTGTAGCAATTAAAATACATTTTGTATAGTTATCTACAACCAATTCTTAAAATCTGTATTTATCAACAAAGTGCAAAAATTTACAAAAAAAAGAAAGAACCAATCATTCTTTCCTATTTTAACACCACTAAGCATATATTATCATCTATCAAAAAGTTCGGATTATAAAGCTGCTTAGTGTTATTGATAACTAAATTACTTGTAACTATCTTAAGTTCAACTAAAATATCTTTTAAGTTAGAATATCTTTTAGCTTTAACCACATTTAAAGAATTCTTATTAATTAATGTAAAATATATATAATCCCTACTTGCTTTATTTTTAATTACATTAAACACATCAATAACATCATAAATACTCTTAGTTTCTTCTTTTGTATTAAATATAATATTAATATTTGGATAAGTCCCCATATAATTAAATAACAACTGGTAAGTCCTAGTATCTTTCTTACTAATTAAAATACTAACATCCATGTCATAAGTCTCGCTAATCAAATTAAGTGTCTCCAAAACATTTAAAATATTATCTTTTAAAATATAGTAATCTTTTAAATCATACTTATTCTCGAATGATACCTTTAAAGTAAAAGAATTAATATTTCCAACTATACTCTTAATCTTGTCTTTATCTATTTTATAAATACTCTCTACTTGAAAAGTATTATCCATAGTATCAAGAAAATCGTTTTCAATTATAAGTGATTTAGCATTACCATTTAAACTAGGTATTTCAGTATATGCATATGCTTTACCAGATACTGGACTACAAATATTATCTTTTGCATTTATTAGTTCATTTTTCTTAACCATTAAATTTTTAATACTCAAATCACTCTTATCATTATATGGTATATAAATAAATTCACTTGTCATAACTGATACAAAAATATCTTCATTCACTATAAATCATTCCTTTCTTTTAAATAATTATGTAACTCTATTGCTACCTTTTCTGGAAGTATGGTCTTTAATTCTTCTACACTTGCTTCTCTAAGATTTTTTAAACTTCCATACTTCTTAAGTAACTCTTTTTTTCTAACTTCTCCAATACCTTCAACCTCAGTAAGTACACTGCTAATACTACCTTTACTCCTAATTTGTCTATGATAATTTATTGTAAATCTGTGTACTTCATCACTTATTCTAGTAAGCAAGTAAAACATATTACTTTTCTTATTAATCTTATAACTTTCTAAAGTATCCCCACTTACTAATTCACTAAGCGAGTGCTTGTCGTCTTTCATTAAACCACATACTTTGATATGCAAATTTAAACTATTCAAAACTTCATTACACGCGTTTATTTGGTTAACCCCGCCATCCACTAAAATTAAGTCAGGCATCCTTCCACCATTTACTAAAAGTCCTTGATATCTTCTATAAATAACTTCTTTCATTGAACCAACATCATCATTTTTATCAACTGAAATCTTAAATTTTCTATAGTCATTCTTACTTGGCTTACCATCTATAAACGTTACCATTCCACTTACTGTATACGTTCCAAACAAATTTGAATTATCAAAAGACTCAATTACGCTTAAGTTAGGTATATTAAGTAACCTACCGAGCTCTTTATTAGCAAGCACACTTCTTTCTTCATCTCTATATATCATTTCTATATTATTTTCTAAGTTTATCTTAGCATTAGTACTAGCTAGATCAAAAAGATGTTTCTTCTTTCCCTTAGTAACACTTATAACTTTAGTTTCTAATATCGTATTAAGTAAATCTATATCTAACACATCAGGCACGATCACTTCTTTTGGAAGAACATTTCTCTTACTATAAAAGTTAACTATATAATATTCTAAAGTTTCTTTAATGTCGTCTATAAGTGGAAAAATGTTTTTCTTATCCCCTAGAAGTTTACCATTTCTAATAAAGAATACAACAATGCTTATATAACCATTTTCATAATAGTAGTTAAATATATCTCTATTAACTCCATCATTTAATTCTACTTTTTGCTTTTCAAAAACCACTTTAATATAATCAAGTTCTTTCTTTAAATCAAGCGCAACTTCATAGTTTAAATTGTCTGAATTTACTTTAATTTTCTCTTTAATCTTATTTATTAATATATCGTCTCTTCCATTTAAAATAGAAATTATTTCACTATTCATTTTACTTGTATCAATATTCTTGTATTCACAGTAACCTAAGCACTCTCCAATATGGTAGTATAAACATACTTTTTTAGGCATCTTATCACATTTCTTTAACGGATAAAGCCTATTTATTAAATTAACTAGTCTTCTTGCTGCACCTTGATTTGGATAAGGCCCAAATAACATCTTATTTTTTTTATTTATATTAATCTCTCTTTTAACAGTTAACGTTGGATACAAATCATTCTTAAACTCAATATAAGGATAACTCTTATCATCTCTTAGTAGTATATTATAATGTGGGTCATACTTTTTAATTAAGTTTATCTCTAATATAAAAGCTTCTACTTCACTAGAAGTTACAATATAATCAAAATCAACTATCTCACTAACTAACATTTTAGTCTTACCTGTATGAGTTCTATTGAAGTAACTATTTAATCTATTTTTTAATACTTTTGCTTTTCATACATAAATTACTACTCCTAAGTTATTCTTCATTAAGTAACATCCTGGTAACTTAGGTACTAATTTTAATTTTTCTTTAATCATAATAATCACTATATATATT
>CAVITD010000013.1:0-6875 GCA_963645645.1 uncultured Eubacteriales bacterium | reverse complement strand
AAGATATACCTAAAAGTAGTACTGCAACAGACACAGTACTAGCTTATAGTGCATCAATTCCAGTAGGAGTAACCCAAACATACACAATAGAATTTAGTTACCTAAATGACGAAGATATAGACCAAGGCGACGATATGGGTAAAGCACTAAAAGGAACTTTATTCATAACTGAAGGTACTGAAGAACCTGTGACATTATTAAGTCAAATACTAAATGACAACCCAACAAGAAGTACAAGAAGTAATGATAATAATGGAACAAATGACTTTGCAACACCTTTAACTACAACTACAACAGGAACATTATTTACTTCAACTGAAAGTATAACAGGTATAACATACTCGCCAAAAGAAGTATATTACTATGCAGGAAATACAACAAATAACTGGGTAAAATTTGCAAACCTATACTGGAGAATAATAAGAACAAATCATGATGGAAGTATAAGACTACTTTATGTAGGAACAAGTCATGATACAGAAGAAGGCAATATAGGAACAAGCGCATTTAACACAAGTTATGATAGCCCAAAATATGTAGGATACAAATATGGAGAAGATACATCACTTGATGCCATAAGGAACAATACAATAGATAGTACAATAAAAACATTCATAGATACTTGGTATCAAAACAACTTAACAGATTATACAAAATACTTAAGCACAAGTGCAGTATATTGTAATGATAGAAGTCTGGGAACAGGACAAACATATAGTACAAGTTCAAGATTCAACTTTGCACCATACTATAGAATGGACTATGATACAGATGGTGCAGCTGCAAATCCATCATATAATTGTAGCGATGTAAAAGACGCATTCAGCGTAGATAATACAAGTGCAAAACTAACATACCCAATAGCATTAATGACTGTAGATGAAATAGCCTTTGCTGGAGGAGTAGCATATAAAACAATGAGTACACCATACGCATGGTTTATAAGCAATAGTGCTGGAACACAAGTATCTAGTTATTGGTGGTCCTTGTCGCCTATTCGCTGGTATGGGGCTAACGCGTACGTGTGGCGCTGGTATTCCGAACGTGCGTATTTGGGCATCAACGATGTCAGCTACCCTAACACCGTGCGTCCAGTAGTATCTCTCAAATCTTGTGTCAAATATAGTACAGGAGATGGCTCAGCAGAAAGACCATACGAAATAGTGGAAACTTCAAGTGGATGCTAATCTGTGCCTCTTGAAGACCGTCCGAAAGTTATAGTAGACTAAGAGATTAGTAACAAGTTTATTTCCTAAGTTAAGTATTCTTAACATGAATACAGTAAATGTCAGTCCTTATTCTTTAGTAGAAAAACCGAAACAGAATAAATAACGGACCTAGGCATTTACAAATACTTTAGCTTAAATAACTAAAGTATTTTTTAATAATAAAATTAGCGAACAAAAGGTTGACAATACAATTTGCATATGTTAAAATTGAATTAGAGTTAAAGGAGTGATAGTATGGAGTATGTAATATTAGGTTTAGTTATATTAGCAATAATATTGTTAATTGTAGTGTTATTAAATATTAAAAAGAATAAGGAAAATGATATTTCTTTAAGTAAGGTAGAAGGGGATATTATAAGAGAAATTGGAGATTTTAAGTTAAATTTTTCTAGAGATTTAACTAACGATTTTGATAAACTAAATGATAGAATAGAGCATAAGCTTAATATGATTAATGATAAAGTTAATGAAAGGCTTGATGTGAATTTTGAAAAGACTAACAAGACTTTTGCATCAGTTTTGGAGCGTCTTGCTAAAATAGACGAGGCACAAAAGAAAATCGATGGCTTATCTAATGATATCGTAAGCTTGCAGTCAGTGTTAACTGATAAAAAAAGCCGTGGTATTTTTGGAGAAGTTAATTTGCATCAAATATTATCTAGTGTATTTGGAGAAAAGAATGATAAAGTCTATAGTTTACAATACACTTTATCAACTAGTGTTATTGCTGACGCGATAGTTTTTGCACCATCTCCATTAGGTAGAATTTGTATTGACTCAAAGTTTCCTTTGGAAAACTATAGATATATGCTAGAAAAAGGAATAACAGACGAAGAGAGATTAAGAAGAGAAAAGATGTTTGAAAGTGATGTAAAAAGACATATTGATGCAATTGGAAGTAAATACATAATAAGCGGAGAAACATCTGACGAGGCAATAATGTTTTTACCAGCAGAAGCTATATTTGCTGAAATAAACGCTTACCATCCAAACCTTATCAACTACGCATATTCAAGGCACGTATACATTGCTAGTCCTACTACATTAATGAGTTTACTTACACTCGTTCAAGCAATTTTAATGGGTATGGAAAGAGACAAATATACAAGTATTATTCACACTGAATTAAATAAACTAGGAGAAGAATTTATGCGTTATAAAGAAAGATGGGATAAACTAAGTCAACACATGGAGACAGTTAACAAAGATGTTAGAGATATCCACATTACCACTGATAAAATAAGTAAAAGGTTTGACGAGATTAGTAATGTCAATATAGAGAAAAATAAAGAAATAAGGAGTGATTAAATGAGTGATAATGAGTTAAAAGAAAAAGTAAAAGAACTAGTTGATAGGATAGACGACGAAGAATTATTAAATGATATGGGTGCATTTATACAAATAGCTAAAAAGTATATTAAATTAGGGCCATATTTAATAGATTTTAAATATAAAGATATTAATATGAGTGAAATAAGTGACATGGATATTAGTAGTTCAATTAAGTTAACTAAAGAAATACTCTCTAAATACGATATACAACTTGAAAATATTGATATAGATAAGCTAATTAATGATGGAGTAATTGTATTTAATGACCTATCAGATAGTAGAAGTGACTATGATAAAATTATTGGTACTGGTGTAGTTTGGGATGAAACTCCCAAAGTGACTACAACAAACAATGGCAAAGTTACAGATGCAGTAATGCTTTCTCATGAACTAGCACATTACATTTATGGTTGTCCAGAGTCTTATAACGACACATTTAAGTCAGAAATATACGCAATTTTTGTAGAAAGTTTAATGCTTGAAACTCTTGATAAAATGGGTTATCAAAAAGAAGCACGCTTATTTACAAAAATAAGAGTTGCTAATGCATATAGCTGCACCAAAGAAATCTATAACACACTATACGTTTTAGAAACATATATGGCTTTTAAAGATATTTCAAAAGAAAGAATGTCTAGACTGTTTCCTGGGTTGTCTTTTGAAGATTATGATTATATAATAAATGATGTAAAGTATTTTCTAGAAAAAAGAGAAAATGAAACAGAAGATGCATATTATAGAAGAACTAACATTACAATTAAAATGAGATACTTAATTGGATGTCTAGTAGGTAGACATATTGCAAAAAGATTTATAAGTGATAAGTCTTATATTAATGTAATTAAAAAGGCTTACAAATATAGTGATTATAATCTAATTGAGTTTTTAAAAGCAATAGAAGTAACGTTGTTTGATTTAAGAAAAGAGGTTGTTGACACAATAGATGAATTAAATAGACATGAAAAAATAAAGTAAAAATAGTACCGTTAAAATAAAGGAGGAAGAGAATATGGAATTGTTAATACCTATAGGAGTTATAGTACTAATTGTAATATTTAGTTCTATAAGACAAATTAATGAATATGAAAGGGGAATAAAATTTAGATTTGGTAAGTTTAAAAAGATAATGAACCCAGGTTGGAATTTAATCTTACCAGTTATTGACTCATTTAATAAAGTTGATATAAGAACAAAAGCAGTGGACGTACCAGAACAAGAAGCAATTACAAAGGATAACGTATCAATTAAAATTAATGCAGTATTATACTATAAGATATTTGATGCATCTAAAGCAATACTTGCAGTTGAAAACTTTAATTATGCAGTAAGCCAACTAGCGCAGACAACAATGAGAAATGCAGTTGGAAGTGTAAGTTTAGACGAATTATTAAGTGAAAGAGATAAAATAAGTACTGAAATATGTAAAATAGTAGACGAGGCAACTGACCCATGGGGAATAAAAGTTGAAAATGTAGAATTAAAAGATATCAGTTTACCTGAAGAAATGAAAAGAGTAATCGCTCGTGTTGCAGAGGCTGAAAGAGAAAAACTAGCAGTTATCACAAAAGCCCATGGAGAAGTAGAAGCAAGTGAGAACCTTAAAAAGGCTGCTGAAAACTTAAGCATGGCACCTGGAGCATTACACTTAAGAACTCTTGAAACTCTAAATGATTTAAGTAGCGACCAAAGTAACACAGTAATATTTGCACTTCCCATTGAAGTATTAAAAGCAGTAGAAGGATTTGCTAAAAAGAATGACTAACGAAGAATTAAAAATAAAAGTAGATAGCTTTTTATCTAAAAATAAACTTAGTGGATTAGTATTAAATAATTTAACTTTATTTATTAAGATTAGTGAATTATATCTAGACCTAAAAGAAGAACTAGATGATGTTAAGTTTAGTGAGGTTGATTTAGAAAATTATCCAAGGCTTGACTTAATTACAAAAATAGATTTGGTTAAAAAATTTTTTGAAAAGTATAACTACCCAATAAATGGCGAAACAATTGATAAAATATTATCTGATGGCACAATTGATTTTAGAGAATATGAGTATGATAAAGACTATTTACCAAGTGTACAAGAAGGTATAGTAGATGGCAGTGCAGGAATAAGGAATGATTTTAGATTTATCTCTACACCAAACTCAGGCTACATAACTGACGCAGTGATATTTGCCCATGAACTAGCTCATTATACTGTTGGTATACCTAATAATACAACCGACCATATGGAGAGTGAAACTTTAGCAATATTTACTGAATTCTTGATGGAAGACGAGTTATCCAGTATGGGATATAATGAAGAAATGAAGTATGTTAGAAAACTAAGGTTTAAGGACACTTTAAATAAAATTTATTTAATACGTATTATGGCATTTATTAATGTTTACTTTACTTTTGGAGATTTTGAGTATGATAGCTATAAAAAGCTATATGGGAAAATGACTGAAGAAAGCTATAACATTGAGTTATCAAAAATAAAAGATTATTTTGATAGTGAAATAAAAGACTTACACCCACAAGAAAGTTTATATTATATTTTCGGATGTGCATATGCTTACTATATGTATGATAAACTAAAGAGTGATAAAGCATACATTAACGACATCTACCGAGCATACTCTATGCCTTATAGGACTGACTTACAAAGTTTTTCTGAAACACTTGGAATATATGAAGTAGAAAGTGAATTAAAAAAGGCTATTACTTCCTATAAAAATGAACTTAATAACGAAATGAAAACATTATAGTATAATTTACAAAAACAAGACATTTTAACTAGACATTTTGTCTAGTTTTTTGTAAACTCATTGTCTAAAAAATGAAAATTGTAATTGACAAATAATTATGATATCATATTAATAGGAAAATAAGGTGGTTAGTGATGAATAATAATTTTGAAGCAATAAAAAGTTTAGTAAGTTTACTTGTAAAGAAAGCTGGATTTGACATTAACAGTAACTATAGTGAAGAAGAACTTACTAAGACAAAAGAAAATATAAAAAAATTACAAAGTGAAAAAGAAGGTAGCAATAATCAAAAAACTCTTAGTAAAATAATAGATGCATTAAAACTAAGACAAGCAAATTGGGAAAACAACGCTGAAATAGTTGGTAAAAGCTTACTTAATGCATATAAAGATGGAAAAGAGTATACAAGTGTTAAAGCTAGAATAGAACTTCTTGGTAATCTTGCAAGTAAAGGAACAGAAAACTTAAGTGCTGGAAACCTTTACACAAGACTCAATGAACTAGAAAGTAAGTATAATGAGTTAAATGACAAAATTAATACTCATGAATACAAGAATACTGAAGAAAGAGAAATGGATGAGAAATACAAAACTTATCTTGACAATAAAATAGACTCACTTAATGCTGAATTGAAAATAGTAAATAAAGAACTAGACGAATTAAGAGAAGTTGAGTTAAAAGATGTAAACATTGTTAATAAGATAAAAGATTACATTGATAAGTTAGACAAAGACCTAGCAAGAATAGACAGAGTTCTTAATGAAGGAGTAAATACAGACATCTCATTTGAAGTATACGAAAGACTAGAAAATGCGAAAAATGATTTAGAAAGCAAACAAGAAAGAAATAAAGATACACTAGAAAAAGCAGAAAAGATGTTAGAAAATGTTAGAAATAACAGAACTAACAATAATAACAAAAAAGAAATTTTACTAGACGAGCTTGATAAATGTACTACAAAAATGAATAATGTATCTAACAAACTAAAAGAAGATAATTATGTTAACACAACTGAAAGAATAATGGACATCAACGAAAAAGAAAAGATTAGACTTGAAATAGATTATTTGAAAAATAAAAAAGATGTAATCTATGTTGACGCTAGTAAAGTTAAAGAAGAACTTATAAAAGAGTGGTCTAACACAAAAGTAAATGTGGATAAACAAGAAGTTGTTAACAATGATTTTAAAGAAAATGATACTTTTACAGAAAAAAATGTTGATAAAGAAGTAGTTATTAACAATGAAGAAGAAACACCTAGTGAAGTAATAGAAGAACCTAAAGAAGTAGTGCCAGAAGTTATTAAAGCTGAACCTGTTAAAAGTTTAGAAGAAATCTTAGAAAAAGAAGAACTAGCTTTAGAAGAAAAACCTGTAAAAGAAGAAACTAAAGAAGCAATTAAAGAGGAAGTAAAAATAGAAGAAAAGAAAAATAAAAGAATAGAATTGGATTGGTGATAATATGAACTATCGTGCATTAGAAGATTTAATTGGTATACTTGTCAAAAAAAGTGGTTACAAAATAACTGACTTAAGAGTACTAGAAGATACTGACTATCTAG
>CAVITD010000012.1:0-5342 GCA_963645645.1 uncultured Eubacteriales bacterium | reverse complement strand
AAGATATACCTAAAAGTAGTACTGCAACAGACACAGTACTAGCTTATAGTGCATCTATAGACATAGGTGTTACTCAAAACTATACAGTTAGTTTTAGATATATAAGTGATGATGCGGATACAAGTACTGATATGGGCAAAACTTTAAGTGGTTCATTATATATAACTGAAGGAACAGTAGATGCAAAATTATTAAGTGATGTGATTTTAGATTCTGTTGTAACTAGCGGAGAAGGAGTTTACAATGAAAATGGATATAGATATGAAGGAAGTAATCCTAATAACTATATTTATATGACTAATTCATCTACAAGTGAAAAAGAACTTTGGAGAATTATAGGATTATTCTCTGATGGTACAAGTGGCGAAGATGTAATAAGAGTAAGAAAATATTATGCACCTGATAACTATCCACAAGAAGCATATGACTCAAATAATACAAACTACTGGCCAGCATCTACACTATATACATCACTAAAGGAAACATATTCTACTGCTAATTATAAAAATACTGTTGAATTTAAGGCGTATTTAGGAGGAGGAAGTACTACAACTACTTATACTGCTTCAGATTTATATGATATGGAAAGAATGTTAAATGATAAGGGTACAGCTGGTAAAACAGCTCAAACTTCATATTCAAATAAAACAACTGAAAATATTTCAGTAGGCCTAATGTATCCTAGTGATTATGGATATGGGGTATTATCAAGTAACTGTGCTAGAACTATATATCTTTTTGATTATATGAATAATAGTGAATGTTATAATAATAACTGGTTATTTCAAAATGATAAAACTGTTCAGTGGTTGATAAGCCCACATTCTCTATACTATTATAGCGCTTATATTGTTGCTAAAGATGGATGGGTTAATCCAAATTATAGTGATGGAGTAGGAAATGCAGCTTCATATTCTCCTGTTATGGCCCTTTCAAATAGTGTAAAGGTAACTGGTTCTGGCACTCAATCAGATCCATACGTTATAAATTAGAAATTTAATAAAATAAGTAATTTAATCTTTTTAAGTTACTTATTTTTTGATACAATATACTTATGAGGATGTGAAAATATGAAACGAGCAATTTTAATAGATGGTAATAACTTATTATTTAGAAGTTATTATGCAACAGCTTATAATGGAAATTTAATGAAGAATAGTAAAGACTTTCCAACAAATGCATTATTTGGTTTTGTTAATATGATTAATAAAATAATGTCTGAAGAAAAACCAGAATACATTATGGTAGCTTTTGATAAAGGAAAGAACTTTAGACATGATAAATATACTGAATATAAAGCAGGAAGAATTGAAACACCTATTGACTTAAAAATTCAGTTTCCACTTGCCTATGATATACTAGACGCGATGGGAATAACTAGTGTTGCAATTGATAACTATGAGGCTGACGATATAATTGGAACATTTGCTAAAATGGCTGATATAGATGACTTATATGACGCGACTATTATAAGTAGTGACAAGGACTTACTACAACTTATTAGTCATGATGTTAATGTAAAACTTCTTAAACAAAAAGATTATATCTTAATGGACGAGAAAGTATTCTTTGATACATACGGCTTAAAACCAATAAGAATGATAGACATAAAAGCCCTTATGGGAGACGCATCAGACAACATTCCTGGAGTAAAAGGAATAGGCGAAAAAACAGCGCTTAACTTACTACATGAATATGACACAGTAGAAAACTTATACGATAACATTGATAATGTCAAAGGAAAAACTAAAGAAAAACTAATTGAAGGAAAAGAAAGTGCTTTCTTTAGTAAAGATATAGCAACAATTTATAAAGATGTTCCACTTAATATGACATTCAATGATATTAAACTAAAACCAAGAAATATAACTAAACTAATAAATATCTATAAAGATTTAGAGTTTTATAGTCTACTTAAAAAAATAGATACAGACATAATAGAAAACCCTAGAAACACCAATGTTGTTACTATAGTAAAAGATAAACTAGCCATCAACAAAGACTTCTCATTCTATTTAGAAGTATCAAATGAAAACTATCACATCGCTGACTTTATTGGCTTATCTATTTATGATGGAGAAAAGTGTTACTTTCTAGACGAGGAAGCAGTTATCTTAAATAAAGATATATTTACTCATGCAGTTAGTACTTATGATTTAAAGAAAAGTATGTGTTTCCTAAGTAAATATGGAATAGTCTTAAATAACTGTAAATACGACACTATGATTAGTGTATACTTACTTAACTATAACACTAAAGAAGACATCTCATACATTGCAAATAGTTTAGGCTATGATATACCTTTTTATGAAAGTATAATAAAAGATAACAACTTAGTAGTAGACGAAAGTACTCTTATAAATACTCTTGCTAGTAAAGCAAAGTTTATCTATGAAACAAAAGATAAATACACAGAAGAATTAACTACCGAAGGGATGCTTGAGTTATTTGACACTCTTGAAATGCCTTTAGTAGGCGTGCTTGCTAGAATGGAAATGAATGGTATCAGAGTAAGTGAAAGTGTTATTGACGAATTGAAAGACGACCTAGAGAGTAGAATATGTAATATTACTAAAGAAATATATGGTTATGCAGGATGTGAGTTCAATATTCAAAGTGCGAAACAAACTGCTGAAATGCTTTTTGAAAAATTAGATTTACCACATGGTAAGAAAAAGGGAAGAAACGGGTATGCAACTGATAAAGATACACTAATGAAATATTACGATGTGCATCCAATTATACCGTGTTTAATTGAGTATAGAAACTTAACTAAACTTGTAAACACTTACACTGACAAACTAAAAAACTATATCTTAGACGACGGTAAAATTCATACGATATTCAAGCAAGCCATCACTAGAACTGGTAGACTTTCTTCAGTTGAACCAAACTTACAAAATATCCCAATTAGAAGTGAAGAAGGTAGAAAGATTAGAGAGTCTTTTATTCCTGAAGAAGATAGTGTTATTTTAGACTGTGATTACTCACAAATTGAGCTTAGATTAATGGCTCACATTTCAAAAGATAAAAACTTAATTAATGCATTCTTAAGTAGTGAAGACATTCATACGAAAGTTGCAAGTGATGTATTTGGTATTCCTATGAATGAAGTTACTAAAAATCAAAGAAGAACAGCAAAAGCTGTAATATTTGGTATAGTCTACGGAATAAGTGGATTTGGTTTAGGAGAAAACCTTCATTTAAGCGCGACTGATGCTAAAAAGTATATTGATAAATACTTAGAGATGTATCCTGGAGTAAAAGAATACATGGATAACGTAGTTGAAACAGCTAAACAAACTGGTTACGTAAGAACTCTATTTAATAGAAAAAGAGTAATAGAAGAGTTGAAAAACACAAACTACATAATAAGAAAAAGTGGAGAAAGAATAGCCTTAAACACACCACTTCAAGGTACAGGTGCTGACATTATTAAAAAGGCTATGATAGAAATAGATAAAGAACTTACAAAAAGAGACTTAAAAAGTAAAATGCTTATTCAAGTACATGACGAACTCGTATTTACTGTACCAAAAAGTGAAATAAATATTATGAAAGAACTAGTTACTAATATTATGGAAAACACATATACTTTAGAAGTACCATTAAAAGTTGAATGTAATATAGGAGATAACTGGTATGAAGCTAAGTAGGTGTATATATGACTGTTCTATTTAAAAGTTTTCTTGTTAATCTGTTTTTAACTATATTAAAATTACTAGGAAGTGTCGTATCTAACTCTAAAACACTTCTAGCTGATAGTGTACACTGTATGAGTGATATGTCTACTGATTTAATAAGTATAGTAGGTACTAAAATATCTAGTAAAAAGCCAGATTTAAATCATCCTTATGGTCATGGTAAAGTAGAATACCTAACTAGCATAATAATGAGTTTCTTTATAATAAGTTTAGGTATAAGTATTTTATTAAATTCATTTAATGGTGTAACTGTAGTACCTAATATGTATGCAATTATTGTCTTACTAATAACTATAGTTGTAAAATACATATTAAGTTCTTACCTTTTTAAAAAGGCTAAAATGCTTAATAGTAGCATCATTAAAACAAATGCTATAGAAAGTAGGTACGACACATACAATTCTATTTTAGCACTTATATTTATAATAATAACTATAATTGGAAGAGATAACCACATACTAAAATACTTTGATAAAGTAGGTAGTGTAGTAATGAGCTTGCTTACTATTAAAGTGGGAATAGAAGTACTATTAAAAAACACAAGTAGCATACTAGGAGAAATAGAAGAAGATAAAAGTATTTTAACGTCTGTAGAAGATATTATTAAAAGTAAAAACTACAAAGTTAGAAGAGTATCTCTACTTAAATATGGTTCATACTATGACGCTACTATAGATTTACTATTGGATAAGAATACAAATTTAGAAACACTATATAATATAGAAAAGAAAATAAAAAGAGACTTAAAAAGAAGTAATATGTCTATTAGATATGTTACAGTAAACTTTAAACCAAAAAATAAATAATGCATACTTGTATGCATTATTTTGTTATTACATGACTAGTTATTTCACTTTTAAATATACTCTTATCATTAACTATCAAACTATATAAATAACTTGCTTTTAACTCAGTATCCATAACATTCTTTTCAAACTTAGTATAAACAGGAATACTGATATTCTTTTTTATCTTAGAATAGTATTTCTTTCCATTACTAGATAAACCAAGTAACTTAATATAACTTAAATCTTTAGTACTTTCTTTATCTTCCTTAGTAAACCCCACAAATATATTAATAAGCATTCTATTTACTTTATTAATAGTTACTCTTTTATTAGTTACATAACTTACTAATTCTTCATAATTATCACTCTTAATTATACCATCATATATTCTTTTTTCTATACCCTCAGTTATTAAATTATAACTATCTAATTTATTATATTCACTTAATACTTTATACTTAATTAACAAGAATAACTTAGCATAATCAATATTTCTAATATACTTCTTATTATATGGAATATACTTACTAATATTAATATTACTCTTAAGTAGCTCCCTTATTTGATAAGCACTAATAATATCACTACTCATTAAATTACTCTTAAAACCGTTAGTCCTTTTAATAGGTACAACATTAATATTATAGTTATTTTTAATTATCTCTTTTATATAACTAACAGCTAAAATATCATTACTTTCTTTAATTGTATACCCAGCTATATCATGTATACTTTTTCCTAAACTAGTAGGGTAGTTATACCCCTTATCTAAGTATTTCTTTACTAAACTATCAAACTCTTCATTATCTATTTGCACTTCACTAATAGCTCTTAATTTATCTAAGTTATT
>CAVITD010000011.1:0-7138 GCA_963645645.1 uncultured Eubacteriales bacterium | reverse complement strand
AAAAAACATAAATTAATGTTATACTAATGACTTTTCGTTAGAAATTTGGTACAATATTTAAGAAAGGTAAACACATGAAAAAAAGAAGATTAAAGAAAAAATATAGAATACTATTAAATAAATTAAAAATCTTATTATTTCTATTACTCATATTTTTAGTATTTAAGTCACTTTTAACAAAAGAAGAAACTACTAAAAAACAAATTTTAAAAATCAGTACTGATACTATATACTTAACTATAGACGAAACATACACTCTTACACCAAACGTTGAAGTAACTTATAATGTTAATAACCCTGAAATAGTTAACATCAAAAATAATACTGTAACAGCTTTAAAAGAAGGAAATACTAAAATTGAAGTAACTTACAAAGAAGAAAAAGAAACGATAGATGTAGTAGTAACTAATTTATACACATTACCAAAAATAAATAATGATAAACCATATCTTACTTGTAACTTATACACATCTATAGAAGAGAATATTCTTGACTCTTCACTAAAATTTAAAATCAACACAAAAGGATACAAAACCAGGGCAGGTGTTGTAGAAGCTGCTAGATTTTTAACTTTACAATTTAAAAATAGAATATCATATTTTTATGAAAATGGTAGACTTAATAACTATGGAGACCAAGATTATGCTGACGGAGAAGGCAGGTATTACCATGAAGGATTATATTTAACTGAAAACAAGTTTGAAATGATAATTGCTAGTGTCAATGGCCCATCTCCTTGGGGTTGCCCTTTATACGTTGACTTATTTCAAAGAGAAGAAAAAAACGGACTAGACTGCAGTGGCTTTGTATCGTGGGCTTTATTAAATGGTGGCTTTGATGTAGGAGACGTAGGTGCTGGAATTGACCCAGAAAGAACTAACGATCTAGACGATTTAGGAGAAAAAATGAAAGTAAGCGAAAGTGACTTTGACCCATCAAAAATTAAAGTTGGAGATCTATTTAGTAGGTATGGACACATAGGAATACTTATCGGAAAAGATAATGATACATTCTATATAGCTGAAGCATTAGATTATGATTTACACGTATTAACTATGACTACAAAAGAAATAATAGAAAGTGAATGGTTATACGTAATATTAATGGATAACCTTTATAAAAAAGATGGTAACTTAAAAGAAATGTGGTAAACTAAATACCATATTTCTTTTCATTTGTATCATAAAACAGAAAATACTTAGGTGGTTTATATGTTAACAAACCGAAAGATATATAAGTAACAACTATAACTATAATTAGGAATATCTTATTAATATTGAGTTCTCTTCCACTCAGAATCTTATAACTAACATATGCCATAAGAATGTAGACAAGTAACATTAACCCTATAGAAATAAACATTATTTCTCCAAATATTTTATAAAGTGGTAAATATATAATTAAATACACAAGAATACTTAAAATACTAGTTAACACAGTACTAAAAAAGTGATTATTATAATAAATGTTAAACTTATCTAACAAAAGCTTATCAACTAATCCCCAAACTAAAATAGCTGATGTAAATATCTTCATATGTTCCCATATACTTTCATTAACTGGAAAAAATATACTACTCACAACATTAGGCCACCATTCATACATAAAATGAAACAAAAAACTTAATGCAAAAACACCAATAACATTAATAATTTTAATCTTTTTTAAATTCATGAATCCACCTCTTACTAATATTATATTCAAGTAATCCTTTAAAATAATAGAAATTTTTGGTATAATTAACTCGTGAAGAAATATGTATGTTTTAATGAGTATAAAGCCAAAATATGTAGAAAAAATACTAAGCGGAGAAAAGAAGTATGAATACAGAAAAACACTTTTAAAGAAAAATGTAGAAAGTATACTTGTGTATTCAACCTCTCCAGTTAAAAAAGTAGTATGCGAAATAAAACTACTTGAAGTAGTAAAAGGAACACCTAAGTATGTATACAGTAAAACTCATGAAGAAGGTAGTATTACTTTAGAAGAATTTAATAGCTATTTCAAAAACAAAGGTGTAGCCTATGCATATAAACTAGGAAGTATAAAAAGATTAAATTTAACACTAAAAGAAATAGGCGTTAAAACTCCACCTCAGTCATACCAATATATAGAAAGGATATAATTATGAAAGTAATATTTTTAGATGTAGACGGAGTACTAAATAATGATGGATACTTTGAAAGAACAAAAAATGAAAAACAAAGTAGAATAGAATTAGATGACGAAAACATAAAATGTTTAAAAGAAATAATTGATTTAACAGGCGCAAAAGTAGTAGTCACTTCAACTTGGAAAGAATTTTGTATGTATAGTGAATTAGTTAGTTATCTAAAAAACTTTGGAATAGAAGTTTATGACAAAACAGTTCATATGTCTTTTAACAGAGGAGACGAAATACGTGAGTATCTAAGAACTCATGAAATAGATAACTTTATTATATTAGATGACGAAATATTTAGAGACTTTAACGAACTAATTTCACATCTAGTAAAAACAGACTTCTATAATGGTGGACTTACAGAAAGACATAAGACATTAGCTCTTAATTTAATGAATAATTAATTTAAACATCTTGCATAATTTACAAAAATGTAATACAATGTAAGTGTAAGGAGCATTCAGTAACTGAATGTCTACCTGATTTATGTCAGAGACATTGCCCTAAAAGGCGATGTCATTTCTTTATTTTTGATAGAATGATTTTAGAAATATTGCGAATAATTAGCAAAAATGTCTTGCATAATTTACAAAAATGTAATACAATATAAATGTAAGGAGCGTTCAGTTACTGAATGTCTACCTGTTTATTTTAGTGACATTTACCCCAAAGGGTAAGTGTCTGTTTTAATAATAACCAACATAATTGTCAGTATTAGTGATATTTGATTTTTTTATTTTAATCACTAGTACTTAGTTCAAACATAGCATCCCTTAATTCCATAGCACGTTCAAAGTCTAACTCACTTGCAGATTTTCTCATTTCCATTTCTAAGTTTCTTATCATAGTTTGTTTATCTTTAGGACTAAGTTTAGTCTTTTTATTTTCTTTAGAAGTTTCAAAGTTACTAATATTATCTCTTATCTCTTTAATTATAGTTTTAGGTACAATACCATGTTCTTCATTATAAGTTTCTTGTACTTTTCTTCTTCTTTTAGTTTCAGCAATAGCTTCATTCATAGCATCACTATTTTTATCTGCATACATTATAACAAGCCCATTTGCATTTCTTGCACATCTTCCAATAGTTTGTATAAGACTTCTTGTACTTCTTAAAAATCCTTGTTTATCAGCATCCATTATAGCAATTAAACTGACTTCTGGAATATCTATACCTTCTCTTAACAAGTTAATTCCTACAACTACATCTATTACTCCTAAACGTAGATTTCTTATAATATTCATTCTTTCTAATGTTTTAATTTCATTATGCAAGTAAGTTACTTTAATACCAACTTCTTTTAAGTAATTTGTTAATTCTTCAGCCATTCTAATTGTTAAAGTAGTAATAAGTACTCTTTCATTCTTTTTAATTCTTTCATTAATCTCGCCAATTAAGTTATCTATTTGTCCTTCAGTTTTTCTAACTTCAATAACTGGGTCAAGTAGTCCAGTTGGTCTTATTATTTGTTCAACGCATTTATTATTAACTAATTCTAGCTCATAATCACCTGGAGTTGCACTTACAAATATTGCTTGATTAATTTTACTTGTGAACTCGTCAAATTTTAAAGGTCTATTATCTAATGCACTTGGAAGTCTAAAGCCATAATCAACAAGTGTAGTTTTTCTCATTCTGTCACCGTTATACATTCCTCTAACTTGCGGCAAAGTAACATGGCTTTCATCTACTACGAGTAAATAATCATCTGGAAAGAAGTCCATCAAAGTTGTAGGAGTTTCGCCTTCTTCCCTAAGAGCCATATGTCTACTATAGTTTTCTGTTCCATGGCAAAATCCAGTTTCTTTAAGCATTTCTATATCATACATAGTTCTTTGTTTAAGTCTTTCTTTTTCAACTAGTTTCCCTTCTTTATCTAACTCTTCAAGTCTTGTTTTTAACTCTTTTTCTATTCTTCTAATAGCCTCTTTTAGTTTTTCATCACCAACAACAAAGTGACTTGCTGGAAATAAACTAAAGTTTTTCATATCTTTTAATATAACACCAGTTAATGTGTCAAACTCACTTATCCTATCTACTTCATCTCCAAATAGTTCTATTCTAATACCATTTTTTCTTTCGTAAACTGGAATTATTTCTATAGTATCTCCATGCGCTCGAAAGGTTCCACGTTTAAAGTCAAGTGTACTTCTTTCGTAAAGCATATCTACTAATTTAGTTAGTAACTCATCTCTATCAATAGTGTCTCCCACTGATAGTGAAAGCATTTTATTTTTATATTCTTCTACTTCTCCTATACCATAAATACAAGAAACACTTGCTACTACTATTACATCTTTTCTTTTAAGTAAACTACTAGTTGCAGCGTGCCTTAATTCGTCTATTTCATCGTTAATTGAAGAGTCTTTTTCTATATATAAGTCTTTACTCGGTACATAAGCTTCTGGTTGGTAGTAGTCGTAATATGATACAAAGTATTCAACACGATTATCAGGAAATAATTCTTTTAATTCTGCATATAACTGTCCAGCAAGTGTTTTATTATGTGCAAGTACTAAAGTTGGTTTATTAGTTTCTTTTATAACATTTGCTATTGTAAAAGTTTTACCCGTTCCAGTTGCTCCTAGTAATACTTGATATTTTTTATTTTCATTAACACCACTTACAAGTTCTTTAATAGCTTTTGGTTGGTCTCCACTTGGACTAAATTTACTAACTAAATTAAACATAACATTCCTCCATACATTTTATAATTCTTCCTTTGAAAGTTCAAATAACTCTTTTTCGTCTTTAATTATTTTTATTAGTTCTTCTCTTGAAGGCATATATGTTAAATATTTAGAAGCATAAATATTTTTTACATTGTCTCCAAGCGTCATCTCTACAACAGCATCGTCCTTATCTGCACATAACAATATTCCAATAGGTTCGTTTTCTCCTTCAATCATTTGAGTTTTTTTGTAATAGTTAACATACATTTGCATTTGTCCAATATCTTGATGTGACAACTTTCCAATTTTTAAGTCTATTATTACAAAACATCTTGCCAAACGGTTATAAAACACCAAATCAGGATAATAATACTCTGAACCAATTTTTAATCTTTGTTGACTAGCAACAAACGAGAACCCACGTCCTAATTCTAGCAAAAACTCTGTTAAATGGTTTAGTAATGATTCTTCTAAATCACTTTCTAAATAATTTTTGTTTTCTTTTAAGCCAGCAAATTCAAAAATATATGGACTTTTTAGTAACTCTTCAGGTTGTTTTTCAATTTTGCCCTTTTTTGATTCAAGCAAAATTACTTCTTTATTTGGCGAAATTAAATATCTATCATATAATTTAGTATTAATTTGGCGTCTTAATTCTCTACAGCCCCAATTTGATTTAATTGACTCAGCTTGATAAAAATCTCTTTCTTCTTTTCTGTCTATTCTAATTAATTCTTGAAAATGAGCCCAAGACAATTCGGTCGACACTGTCGACCAAATTGGATAATACTCATAAAATCTGCGCATTCTCCTTATAGAAACTTCTGAAAATCCATTACCGAAATCTTTTGTTAGCTTTTTAGATAAAGCATTAATTATTCGTTTTCCATATGTCCCATCACTTGATTTAATGTATAATTCTGATGTTATCTTACCTACATACCAATAAACTTCTACCATTGTTGTATCTATTTGTTTTAACATCTTAGTTCTTGCGTTAATAATTTTCTCTTTTATGTCTTTATAGAGAATGTCAATTTCAAGTATTTCATTATCTTTCAAAGTTAAATTTCCATTTTTTTCCATAATTTTCTTCTTTCTTCTTTGCTATTTATATTATACCTTTATGATTAAACAAAATATTAATTTTATTCTTTCACTTAAGAATTAATACACATAGTATTCTACCATTAAGTAAAAGAAAAAACAAGCAAACATACTTGTTTATCTAGTAACACCAAAAATTTCCATATCACTATCAGTTGGTACCATACTAATAAAAGTAAATAAATCATTTACCAACTCTTCTTTAGTAGTAACAAACATCCCATTAGCGCCACTAAATATATTAGCATCTTCCTTTACCTTGTTAATACCTTTTAGTTTGTTAATCATGCTTATATTACATAATTTTGGTATATGATATCTTACTGTGATATCTGTTCTATTAACATCTATTTCAATACTAAGTGCATGACCTAAATCTCTAATCATCATAATAACTTTACTTGATTTATCTAAACTAACAATATCAGTGTATCCTACATTACTATCAGTAGGAAAAGCATCAAATATAAGACTACTTATTTCATTCTTAGTGCCATATAGACTAATAGGATACTCATATTTAGTAACCTTACTACTTACTTTAGGTAAACTTTGTAAAATATATTCATTATTCATAACATAGGAATGTACTGCGTGTAATATTTCATTTAAACTAGTACACTTACTTAATAAATTACCTAAAGATATATTAGCATAAGCTATAGTATTAGCTTTAATATAATTAACTACTTCTTCACTCATATTAGATAAACATACTTTATAAATATTCATAATATCATTATATTCTACTTTAGTATTAACTAATTTATCTCTAATAACTTTAAATAAAGCATTAACTTTAACTGTAGCATTATCTAAAGATAAATCACTTAAAATAGTACTAACTTCTATTTCAATATCTTTAACTCCATTATATAGTCTATCATAGTAACTAACTAAACTATCTTTATCATATGAATACTCTATTTTAGGCGCTAAAGCAAGTAATTCACTCTTAATTCTAGCATCTACTGTAAAAAAATGTTCTAGTTTCATTTCAATATCATTCATTTTTATACCTCTCTAACTTACTTAATATCTTCTTTTAATTTTTTAACTATTTTTTCTTCATAGTATCACTACTTTAATATTATTACATTTAAAATACATTGTAAACAAAAAAAGAAAGATATTACACTTTCTGTGAAAAATTTTTGAAAATGTCAGTAATTTCAAAACAAATAATTAGTAAAAATG
>CAVITD010000010.1:3583-4093 GCA_963645645.1 uncultured Eubacteriales bacterium | reverse complement strand
AGTAATTACCTTTCCTGAAGTTCAATATAACGAAATTGAAGAAACAGCATTACTAAGAAAATTACTAGAAACTTTAGAAACTTATATCTCAGTTAACCCATTCTTGTCTAATGCAGTTTTAAATAAAATAAAAGGAATAAATGATTTAGACAAACTAACTGATATTGTATGTAACTTTGTTAACTTTAGTACTCCAAAGAAACTAAAACTCGTAGTTGAGCCTAATAGAATTAACCGTGCTAAAAGATTAATTACTGAACTAAATATAGAACTTGCAATTTTAAACTTAGAAAATAAAATAGAAAACGATTTAAAAGCTGACTTAGACGAAATGCAAAAAGAAATGCTTTTAAAAGAAAAAATCAAAATAATAAAAAAAGAACTTGGAGAAGTTGATAATAAGTCTGTTTATATAGATAAAGTTAGTAGAGTTATCAATAATAGACATATTCCAATTGGTATTAAAGAAAGATTAAAAAGTGAAGTAAATAAGTATGAAAGTACATTAGA
>CAVITD010000010.1:1844-3573 GCA_963645645.1 uncultured Eubacteriales bacterium | reverse complement strand
GTGATTAAATCATATATAGATTATTTATTAAGTATTCCTTTTGGTAAAGTGACAAAAGACGAAACTGATTTAAATAAAGTAAGTGAAAGTTTAAATAAAACTCACTATGGACTAGATGAAGTTAAAACAAGAATACTAGAATATGTAGCAGTTGAAACTAATAAAAATAGTAATAATCCTATCATATGCTTAGTTGGTCCTCCAGGTGTAGGTAAAACAACTCTAGCAGAAAGTATTGCAAATAGTCTAAATAAAAAGTTTGTTAAAATAAGTTTAGGTGGGCTAAACGATCCAGCAGAACTTCTAGGGCACAGAAAAACATACATAGGAAGTGCTCCTGGTAAAATAATTACATCTTTAATTAAAAGTAATGTAATGAACCCAGTTATATTATTAGACGAAATTGATAAAATGAGTAAAGACTATAAAGGCGACCCAGTAAATGCTTTACTTGATATTTTAGATAGCAAGCAAAATAAAGATTTTACTGATAACTATATTGAAGAAAAAATAGACTTATCTAACGTTACATGGATACTAACAGCTAACGACAAATCTTCAATTCCTATGGTTCTTCAAGATAGATTAGATATAATAGAATTAAATTCATATCTTAACTATGAAAAAATATTAATAGCAAAAGACTATCTAATTAGTAATTCTCTAAAGAAAAATGGAGTAACTCTTGATATTACATTTACAAATAAGGCTATACTTAAATTAATTGAAGACTACACTAAAGAAAGTGGTGTTCGTGAATTAGATAGACTTATTAATAGAATAATTAGAAAAGTAGTAACTGAACATAAACTACAAAATAAAAAACTTACTGAACTAGTTATAACTCCAAGTTTAGTAAGAGAATACTTAGGTATTGAAAAATATTCAAATAACATGAAACTAAGAATTTCTAGTATTGGATATGTAAAAGGTCTAGCTTACACCCCATATGGTGGAGAAACATTGGAAATAGAAGTTACTGGTTATGCTGGTAAGGAAGCGTTCTTTACTTCAGGACACTTAGGAGAAACCTTAAAAGAAAGTATTATGGTATCTTTAGGATACATCAAATCTAATAAAGACTTATTTAACATAAGTGACGAGATGTTTAATAGCACTCTTCATATTAACTTTAGAGAAGGTGGCATTCCAAAAGAAGGTCCATCAGCTGGTGCAATTATAACAACTGCATTACTAAGTTACTTGTTAAAAAAGAAAGTCCCTTCTACCATCAGTGCAAGTGGAGAAATCACTCTTTTAGGGGACATTCTTCCAGTAGGTGGTATAAGAGAAAAAAGTTTAGCAGCCATTAGAGACGGCATAACTAAAGTATACGTTTCAGTATTAAATAAAAGAGATGTTGAATACTTAGATAAAGAAATAAAAGATAAAATTAAATTTGTTTTTGTTAAAAATTACATAGAAATTTATAATGACATTTTTGGAGGTGACAGTAGTGATAGAAACAGAACGAATGAAAATGATTAAAAGCTTATATCAAGGCGAAATAAAAGAACTTTGCTATGACGAAATAACAAGAGAAGACGGTATAACTCTTATTAATGTATATATTAAACTAGATGACGGGTTTGATACAAAACTAAACTTAGGAATTATCGGAGTATCTACAGAAGAAAAAAAGAAAGAATTAGAAAGCCTTGGATATAAAAAAATACTTAAAAAATAGTAATAAAATAAACACTTCTTCATATTTATTAAATGAAAGGAG
>CAVITD010000010.1:0-1834 GCA_963645645.1 uncultured Eubacteriales bacterium | reverse complement strand
GGAGTGTTTTATTATGAAAGAAACAATAGAATTTAAAAAAGACTGTATGTTAAAAACATACGTATCAAGTATCAGTGATATTACTTTATCACATGACTACCAAATATTAGAAGACACTATAGAAGGATATTTTGATGTAGCAGGTTCATATAAAGCTACTATGTCAAGCGTAGAAACTGAAGACTTCTTTTACACAATTCCATTTACTATAGCTTTATCTAGCTTAATTGACAAAGATAGTATTAACCTAAGTATACATGACTTTAATTACGAAACTGAAAAAGATGTGTTACACTTAAAAATGGTATTAGATATGGAATATACTAAATTACCAGAAGAAGTTAATAATGAAGAAATAGAAGATACGGAGGAAAACGAAATGGAAGAAGTTAACGATGTAATAAACGATTACATTAACGAAAAAGACTTACTTAGCCCAAAAGATTTTCATGACGAAGTAATGCTTGACAAAACAACTACTATAAAAGAAACTAATAACGAAATAACAGAAAACAATATGAAAACAATTTTTAATAATGTCACTGAAGAAGAATTTTCTAAATTCAAAGTATACATTATGAGAGAAGAAGATACACTTGATAGCATCTTACTTAAATATAACGTAAAAATGGACGAAATTACAGAATATAACGACGTAGAAAACATTCACGTAGGAGACAAAATAATTATTCCTATTATTAAAAATGAAGAAAATTAAAAGCCTTAAAATAATTGGAAAAGCAAAAATATATGAAACAGAAGAAGGTAAATACGTAGTTAAAAAAGAAAAGAAAGACTTAACTAACTTATTTGATTATCTAAGTTCCAGAGGAATTACCACATTTGCAAATAGAACTAACACGACTGATAATCTTACAAGATACGAGTACGTTGAAAAGTCTTCTTTTACTAACGATGCTGACTACATAGAATTCATAAAAAAAGTAGCTGAACTACACTACAAAACATCATACTTTAAAACAGAAAGCAGAAAAGTTTTTAAAGATATCTATAACAAACTAATAGATAAAGTTGATTATCTAAAAGACTACTACACAAAGCTAATTGAAAAAATTGATAACGAACACTTTATGAGCCCATCTAGCTATCTAATTGCAAGAAACTATACAATAATAAATTCTAACTTATACTTTATTGAAAGAGAACTAAATAGCTGGTACAACATAGTAAAAGACCAAACTAAAACTAGAGTATGCATAGTCAACAATAATCTTAAATTTGATAATTTCTTAAAAGGGGATAAATTAATATTTACAAGTTGGGATAATTATTTGGTTGATACACCCGTCATTGACATATACAAAATATATAGAAATGAATACAAAAGTACTGATATGATTACACTATTTAAAGAATATAACACCATATTTAAACTTAACAATGAAGAAATAAAACTATTTAATATAATGATAAGTTTTCCAATAAGCATAAACTTAGAAGGTAGTGAGTACAACAAAGTAAGGTCTGTAAAAGAAATGTTAGACTACACTTATAGAACAAGTAAGTTTATATCAAGAGGCGTCTTTAAAGAGTTGATACACGAGAGTACTAATCAAAATGAGTAAAAGAACAACATTAGTTCTTGATGGACTAATAAGAGAGAAAATAGCTTGCCAAAAAATCAGTACAATATTAACTAATACCAAAAGAGTGTTAAATAAATGCCTATTATTTTTATAAAGATTTTTAATATCATTTAATTTATTCATACTATATATTATGATAAAAGAGACTATTTGTGAGTTTCTTTTATTTTTCGATTGAATTCATTTCGAAGTTCCCACAATATGTAAAAAAACAATTTCTTTGTTTA
>CAVITD010000009.1:0-17623 GCA_963645645.1 uncultured Eubacteriales bacterium | reverse complement strand
ATATTGTTTTCTTTTTTAGAAAGTTTAGTGATTCTTTTATAATCTATTAAGTTATTAATAACTACACATTTTGATTTTAGATTTGGGTATACTTTTAATAAGTTATTCATACTTTCATTAGACACAAAAACGAGCATTTTAAACTTACTTATTTTAAGGAGTTTAAAAAAGTTTTTTATTGAAGATAAATCTTTATTATAAACATTATAGTAATCACTATGTATGTAAAGAGTATGATTAATAGAAGATACTCTTGAAAGGTATGAACCTATTACAGAGTACGTGCAGTAACTACAAGAGAAATCGTATTTATGATAATTGAAAATACTAAATGATATTCTTTTAATAAAATTAATTATTTTTCTAATTAAGACACACTTACTTGAAGATAATTTATATTCTTTAACTATAACTTTTTTATCTAAATCATTTAATAAAACTCCTTCTTTTTTTTCTAAAACAAGAGTAATATTATAATCATTTACTAAGCTATTAAGTAATATAACTAGTGATTTTTCTAAACCACCAATATTTAAATTTTTACTAAAGAATATTATTTTTTTCATATGTTAAACCTCCATGTATTTTAAATATTCATCACAAACTTCTTTTCCACCTATTTGTTTAACTATTCCTTTTTCTATCCATACTACTTTATCACAAAGTTTTTTTATCTGGTCTATTGAATGGGAAACAAATAATACTGTTGTTCCTCCATTAATCATTTCCATCATTTTTTCTTCACTTTTCTTTTGAAATGCAATATCACCGACAGATAGAATTTCATCTACTATTAGTATTTCTGGATCAACTATGGTTGCGACTGAGAAAGCAAGTCTTGCTACCATACCTGAAGAAAAGTTTTGAACAGGAACATCTAGGAATTCTTTTAATTCTGAAAATTCAACTATTTCATCAAATTTAGAATCTAATAAATCTTTTTTGTATCCTAATACTGCTCCATTTAAGTAAATATTTTCTCTGGCTGTAAGTTGTGGGTCAAAACCAGCACCAAGTTCAATCATTGGGCAAATATTTCCATATACTTCAACACTTCCTTTAGTGGGTTTCATTACACCTGCGACTACTTTTAATAATGTACTTTTCCCTGCACCATTTGAGCCAATAAATCCTACTACTTCTCCTTTTTTAATTTCTATGTTTACATCTTTAAGAGCCCAAAATTCTTCTTTCTTTTTTTTCTTTTTAAACACATCTATAAATCCTTGTTTAAGAGAAAAATTTTTTTCAATTCCAAGATTAAATTTCATAGAAACGTTTTTAATATTAATCATATTCATTTTTTTATTTCCTCCTAAACATAATATATAAACTTATCTTGATTCTTTTTGAAAACAAGTACACCTATTAATAAGGTTAATACTGAAGATAAAGTTATTCCTATAAAGTTTGCAGTTGTAGGGATACTATTATAAAGTATTATACTTCTTGCAAAGTTAATGATTTGATACATTGGATTTAGTTTCATTAGAAATTGTAATATAGGATTACTTATAATATTTATATCATACATAATTGGTGTTAGGTATGTCCATATAGTTATTATAATACCATATATGTAAAACATATCTCTTAAGAAAACTGCAATTGTTGATAAAAGAAATCCCATACCTAGAGTAAACATAAATAGACACAAGAATGAATAAGGAAGTAATAAATGCCATACATTGATACCAGTTTTTGTTAGCAATATAACTCCATATAAGGGTATTAGTGTAAGTAAAAAATTGATTCCTACGAATAAGCATTTAGATAAAGGAAATATGTATTTAGGTATGTATACTTTGTTAATAAGTTGGAAATTGCTAACAACACTACTCATGGCTAGGTTTGATGCTTCACTAAAATAGTTAAAGTATGTTAAACCTATCATTAGATATGTAATATAGCTAACTCCTGGAGTGGAAAATTTAAATACGTTAGAGAATACTATAAACATAACTAAAGTCATTAATACTGGGTATAGTAAGCTCCAAAAAACTCCTAATATGCTTCTTTTATATTTAACTTTGAAATCTCTACTAACTAACTCTGTTAATAAAAAATTATATTTTTTTATAATATTAATCATTGACATCACCACATTTTTATTATTGTTATTATAATTGTAATTATTCCCATTAATGAAAGTGTTACTTTTTCTCTTGTTGATAGTTTTTTTAGTTTAATAGGTGTTATAAATAGTATTCCTGTTATAAGTAGTGTTACTGGGAATATTATACTTCTATATTCTTTTCCTACTATAAATGTTAAGAAGTATACTAGAGGTATTATGATAGCACTACAAGTTATAGGCATACCAATAAATTCTTTACTGTCTCCTTTTTTTAGAGTTGACAACATATTGAAGTATGCAAGGCGTATTACTCCTGCAATACAGAAGAATACACTGATTATGTATAAGTAAATATTGTGAGTGGATAAGTTTTGTACGATCATCATTGGAAGAACACCAAAAGCAATTGCATCGTTAAGTGAGTCTAATTCTATACCGTATACTTCATAGTCTTTTAGACTACCAAACTTTCTTGCTACAACGCCGTCAAATGCATCACATATTGCTGAGAATATTAGACAGAACACTGCGTATGTTGTTTTACCGTTACTTGCAAGTAATATACCAGTTATAGCTGAGGATGTGCCTAACATGGTTACCCAGTCACATTTTCTATATACTCCAATTGGTTTTAATTTTTTTAACATATTAATCAACTTCTTTCTTAATTAATTATAACATAAAAGGTTTAAATGTTAAAGAAAAAACCATCTAATGATGGTTAACTTATGAATAAGTATACATAATATATTAGGAAAACTAATACCATGAGTACTCCTTCTCTTCTTGATAAAACTCGGTTGCTTTTTCCAAATATATAGAATATGATGGATGCTAGTAGGACAATGCTTGAGTCTACTATTGTGAAAGCACTTGAAGAGACTGTTCCGTATATGCTAATGGGAAGACCTAAAACTATGCATATGTTAAATATATTAGTGCCTATTATGTTACCAACAGCCATGTCAAATTCGTCTTTTCTTGCTGCGTTTACTGTCATTGTTAACTCAGGAAGAGAGGTACCGATTACTATTGCTGTCATTGATATTATTTTTTGGCTTATTCCTAGAACTTCAGCTAGCATTACTGCATTATCTACAACTATATCTGAAGACACTATTATACCAATAAGAGTTAGTATGATTAGGATTATTGATTTTTTTAGAGAGTATTCAGGAGTAAGAGTTTCTTCGTTTTTGTTTTTTCTTACTAAGCCTATTATATAGAACATGAAAAGGATAAACCAACACAAAAGCATTATACCATCAGCGCGAGATAATGTGTTAGAGGCTCCTTTTTTAAATAGTGAGTCTGTTAGTAAGATAAAGAAAGCAGAAGTTATGATTACTAATAAAGGAAGTTCTTTTTTTATTGTTCTTTCTTTTACTTTGATGGGTCTTACAATTGCGGCTACACCTACAATTAAGAGTATGTTTACTATACATGAACCTATTACGTTTGCTAGGGTCATGTCAGGGTTACCACCACTTATTGAGTTAAATGATATTGCTAGTTCTGGAGCACAGGTACCGAATGCGGCGACTGTTAGAGCAATTAGCATTTTTGGGACTTTTAAGTGAATGCTAAGACTAGATGCTGCACTTACAAAGATGTCTGAAAATCTTATAAGTGAGATTAGTCCGATTATAAATAGAGTTATTGTTGTTAGAATTAAAGTCAAGACTCTCCCCTCCTTATTTTGTCTCTTTCAAAGTATTTCATTATTTCTGAAACGATTATAATTGGAAGAGAAATTAAGAATAGATATAGTACGTGTAATAGTGGAATTGTTTCTGTTTCTAATAGATGGGATAGTACACTATTTTCTACTACTACAAATTGTATAAATAATACTATTAAGATAGATAGTACTAATTTTTTGTTGTTTTTTAGTGGGATACTAAATATGCTTTTTGTTTCACTTCTACAGTTAAAGCAGTGTATGTTTTGCATGAATACCATTAGAAATAGAATGTAACTTCTTGCGACTATTGTTGGTAGTTTTAGTACGTCTATTAAGTAAACCCAGACGCCGAATACAATTACGCCCATTGTTAGACCCATTAGGAGTATTTCGTTTTTTAGTAGTCTATCAAATAGGTTTTCTTTTGTACTTCTTGGTTTTCTTTTTAGTACGTCTTTGTCAGTTTGTTCAAATGCAAGGGCAACATCTTGTATTCCGTCTGTTACTAGGTTTAGCCAAAGTAATTGGACTGCGGTTAGTGGTACAGAGTAGTCTAAGAGAATTGAGAATAAATAGAACACGACTTCACTAACTCCACATGATAAAAGCATATATGTTACTTTTCTAATGTTGTCGTATGCACCACGGCCTTCTTCTACACCTTTTACTATTGAGGAAAATTTATCGTCTGTAATTATAAGGGAAGAAGTTTCTTTTGCTGTGTCTGTTCCACTTCCCATAGCAACTCCCGTGTTTGCTTCTTTTAGGGCGGGGCTATCGTTTACGCCATCTCCAGTTACCGTTACAAATTCGCCTAGTCTTTTGTATGAAGAGACTATTTCTAGTTTTTGCATTGGTGTAACGCGGCTAAAAACTTTTTTGGTTTTTATGTATTCGTCAAAGGTGTTTTGGTCTTTTTTTAGGAAATTAGATAATTCTTCTCCAGTAGATAGTTCTAGTTCGTTTGAGCAAATTCCTAGAGTGTGGGCAATTTTGTATGCTGTTAGTGGGTGGTCTCCAGTTATCATGACTACTTTTATTCCAGCGTTTTTGCATTTTTCTACAGCGTCTTTAGCGTCAGGTCTTACTGGGTCTAGGAATGCAATTAAGCCACTAAATGTAAGGGATGGAATATCCTTTTCTGTATAAGTTTCTTTTTGTTTAAATGAAGGGACTTTTGTGCTTGCAAAAGCTAATACTCTATAGCCTTCACTTGCTAGAAGTTGGTTTTGTCTTCTTATTTTTTCTTTGTTTGTTGTTTTCTTTGTGAATTTAAGTACTTTTTCTAAGTCGCCTTTCATAGATACGTAAGTATTATTGTTTTCTTTATAGAATGCAACTGAATAGCCATTATCTGACTCGTAGGGAATTCTATCTATTACGTTTGTTCTTAAGTCCATACTTTCTAGGCCTTGTTTGTAGCCTAAAGAAAGGAGGGCGATGTCCATGGAGTCGCCAAATGAGACCCAAGTGTCGTTTTGTAAAGATAATGTAGCTTCGTTGTTATAAAGTCCTTCTTTTATAATATTTGTTACTTTATTCGTGTTTTTTCCTTTAATTTCTCCAGTGTTGTTATAGCCTTCACCTGTAACTATGTACTCATCGTTATTTGGTAAAATTATTTTTTTAACTGTTTGCTCGTTTAGTGTAAGAGTGCCTGTTTTGTCACTTGCAATTAGTGTGGTGCTGCCTAGAGCTTCAACTGCATTTAGTTTTTTTACTATGACGTTCTTTTTTGCCATTTTGTCGCTGCTTATTGATAAAGCTAGAGTTATAACAACAGGCAAGCCTTCAGGAATAGCTGATACACTTAGTGCGATAACTAGGAAGAATATTTCTTTTGCAGTGTATCCTTTTATGTATAAAATGAAGGTTACAATTAGTGCAAGAATGGCTGCGATTTTGCTTAGGTCTTTTGTGAATTTGTTCATTCTTATTTGTAATGGTGTTAGAGTTGTAGAGCTATTTAATACTTCTTTTGCAATGCTACCTATCTCTGTGTCTTTAGAAATTGCAGTAACTACACCAATAGCGCGACCCCTGGTTATGTTTGTGCCTAAATAACACATATTGGTTCTGTCGTTTATAGTTACTTCTTTAGTTATTTTTTTGGTGTGTTTTTCACGGGGGATAGACTCGCCTGTTAGAATGGACTCGTCAACTTCTAGGTTATTTACAACAATAAGTCTTAAGTCTGCAGGTACGATGTTTCCACTTTCTAGGTAGACTATGTCGCCGATGGTTAAGTCTGAGCTTTCTATTATTACTTCTTTGTTGTCTCTTAGTACTTTTGCCTCCACTTTTACTATGCTTTTTAATGCTTCAGCACTTTTGGAGCTTTTGTATTCTTGAATTGAACCTAGTAAAGCGTCTATTAGGACTACAAAGAGTATAAAAATTCCGTCTACGTATTCGCCTATTATGAAAGATAAAGCCATTGTTATTAGTAAGATATAACATATAGGGTTTTTGAATTCTGACAAAAATACTTGAATGTATGACTTTTGTTTTGATTTTGGAAGTAAGTTTTTGCCATAGAGTTTTATTCTTTTGTCTACTTCTTTTGTTGTTAAACCATCTTTTGTTGTTTTTAGTTTTTTTAAGGTTTCATTTGTTGACATAAGGTAATAATTATTCATTGTTTCACTTCCTATTCTAGTTAATATTATATCATATGTAGTGTTTTCTATAAAGAAAAAATGTTAATAATTTTGGAGTTATTAACATTTTAGTTTGTTAGTTTATGCTTTTGTTGTTAACGTATAATTTGTAGCCATTAAAGTCTATATTGGAGTTTGTCTCATCAGCATTGTCTAGGCTTGTAACGTACGAGTCAGCAGTTAGTTTAATTGTTGAAGTTTTGTCTAGTTTAAGTGTTATACTTTTTGCTGTGTTGTCGGTGTTAATTGAACCTGTAAAGCTACTTTTTTCTGAAAGGTTCATTTTTAGTGTTGATAATTCGTCTACAATAATACTACCTGTTGCTGTTTGGTTAGTCATATTTAATGTAACATACCCACCATTCGCGCCTGTTGAACCCCATGAGTCTTTTTGAATTCTTAGGAATGCACCAGTGGTGTCTTTGTTTGTAATTTTGTTATTTGTTAGGTTTATTATACTTGATGTGTTCGTTACATAAAATGTGTCTCCTTTGTTGGTTATTATCTCACTATTTTTACTTGTGAATGAACTTGTTCCATCTGACGCGTCTCCACTCATTGACTGATATAAGAAGATATTTTTGTATGTTGTACTTTTTCCGTTTAGAGTGTTATTTGTACTTGTAAGTTTAACGTTTTCTAGGGTTACACTATTTTTTCCTTCAATTACAATACCTTCACTTTTTGTAGAAGTAAGAGTTGCATTTTTAACAGTTACATCAGCAGTTGAGTAAACAGTAGGAGAACCTTTTCCGTTTGTTGTGTATGTACCTTTGTTAACTGTTACAGTACCACCTCCGCGGTCAGTTCTTATTGCAGCAGAAGATGTACCTGATGTTGTGATAGTTAAGTTTGTTGCGTTAGTTATTCCACCACCTGTAGTCATTATTCCACCTGAGTTATCTTTTGTTGTAGTTATTGTTGAGTCAGAGATGTTTACTGTTGTACCGTCAGAACTTGTGTTGTTTGTTGTTGCTGTTCCACCATAGCTAAATACCCCATTCGCGCCTGTTGCATTAGTAGTTATAGTAGCATCACTTATAGTAAGTGTGCTTCCACCTTTTGCTAAGATAGCAGAGTTTGTTCCATAAAATGATGTTGCATCTCCACCATCAGAGTCTCCTGTTTTAGTTACTTCTATATCACTTGCACTTACGGATACTTTTCCACTTATCAGTAAAGCGTTTTCGTCTTCATCAGTAGATGAGTAGCTTTCATTTTTTAAGGTAGTATCACTAGTTATTTCAGTTACTCCTTTGTATGTAGTATTTGTGTTTGTACCTGTAGCATTTGAATCATTGTTTTGTTTTTTGTCACTAGATGTTTCACTAGAGTTTAGAAAACAATTTTCAGTTATTAATTTATCTGTAAAAGTAAATCCACCAGTTAATACTAATGTAAGTAATACGTATATTACTATTTTATCTGTTGTTACAAATGTTTCTTTTATACCTTTCTTATTTAAGTTAGACATTATTAGATATGATATTAATAATGCGAGTACTAAGCTTTCTACACCAAATATTATTATATATTTTGTTTCCAAAGTATTAGAGGAGTTTTGGAAGTTTGGCATATTGCCTTCGTTATTGTTTGGCATAGAAGGTCGTTCTGATGATTCAGTATTATTTTCATTTGGTTTTGAAGGTGGGGTACTAGTGTTATCACTTTCAGAATCTGTTTCACCTGGTTTGGTTGGTGGAGTGTTTTGTCCATTTTCAGAGGATTCTCCACTTGGTTTTTCTGGTGGTGTGTTTGAATTATTTTCTGTTGTTTCGCCTTCTTTTTGCATATTGTTATTATTCATATCTGGTGGTGTCATACCTTCTTGTGTGTTTGTGTTTGTTGTTTGATTATCTTTAACATAATCCATTGTAAAGTACATTCCTGTACAAGTTATGCCTATTAAGACTATAACTATAATATTTTTTAAGTATCTTTTCATACTTTTTCTCCTTTCTGTGTATAATTATCCAACTTTTTTGTGTAATTTATGTGATAAAATTGTAATTATTTTGTGAAATGTTATTTATTTGTGAAATTATAGTAACTCATTTCTTCTAATTCTTCACTTAATTGTTCTAAGTCATCTAGGTCTGTTTCGTAATTTAGTATTTCTTCTATTTCAAAGATAAGGCTTTTTAGTGAAGAGTGTGATTCATAATTTATGTTATATTTTTTTAGTATTTCTATTTGTGAGTCTCTTAAGACTAAGTTGTTATTTCTTTTTTTAGGTATGTCTTTGTCTATGTTTACTTCAGTAAGTAAGTCATCTATTTTTATATTTTCTCCATTTATTAACATTTTATGCCTCCTTTGGAATATTATAACACTTATGGAAAAGAAAAGAAACACTGGGTTTCTTTGTAAGGTTATTGCATTACATATGGGTCACTTTCAGTGCCTGAACCTGTAACTTTTACATCAGCCGATAGAGCCATAACTGGACTGAAAGCAGACGCATCCGTCACGGAGCCGTACCAGAAGGCGATGCTGTCGCCGACAGAGCCGCTAGTGCGGACAAAGAACGCATAGGAAGAATAAGTCGAAGACGAAAACGGGCTTATAAGCCATTGTATCTTTGAACTTCCCTGGAATAGCCAGTTAGAATTGTAGCACGCCGCAGTGCGATCGTAAAGGTATGGCGTGATTGTTCTGGCACAGACAGAAGATAAAACTCCATAAGCATAATCACTTGGATACATCAAGGCAACAGCACCAGTTATGCTAGATGCTCTTTCACTAGAATAAAGCGATGCAGCAGTTACGTCCGAATCTGACATACCTCCTATATATATTTTAAAGTTAACTGTATTTTTATAATTACTTGTTGTATAACTTGCTAGTGTTGTATTTTTCATAGTTGAATTTGCAAATACATTACTACCATTAGAATCAAATGCTGCAGTCGGATAACTATTTTGTGCATAATACCTTCTTACACGTATTACATTTCCTCCACTTGTTCCATCAGCAAATAATCCTATTATTCTCCATAATTCATTTGTCCCATTATTTACCATGTAGATATAGTTGTTAGGATTACTTCCTTCATATCTGTATCCATTTTCATTGTATACTCCATCAGTATTAGTTAACGATTTAGCTATAATCTTATCAGATAATGTATCAGGTGTTTCTTGTATTTCATATGGATTACTTGCGCTGCCATTGCCTGATTTATAAAGCACGTCAGCTTTTAAAGAAACTATTGGACGCACACCGAGAATAAAGTCAACAGTACTGTTGTACAAACGACCAGGAACGTCAATGCCACGTGCGTTAAACGAGTATGCACTGGTACCATTCCAGCCACCAGGAGACAAGAGCCACCAATATGTTGAGCCTGTTGAACTGGTATTTGTACTGTTGTAATAATACCATGTAGTTGCATCGGTTTTATATCCTCCACCTGCAAATGATATTTCGTCTGCAGTCATTAGGGCTATTGGATATGTTAGTTTCCCGTTACCTGTACTGCTATCTACTGTGAATTTGTCTTCTGTTACTGTACAGTCATAGGTAGGTGTTTTATTTGTTACTAATCTTGTTCTTGCTGCATAATCAAATAATGAACCTGTTGCTGAATAACTTCCATCAATTACACTCCTATCATTACAATATATTGCTGTTGTACTTAAGTATTTTGTATATGATGTCATATTTTTTGAATACCAATTATCTATTGCTGTTTTTATTGTACTGTTATTTGTATTTGTTCTATTGCTCTCTAATGAACCACTTGTTCCATACATATAACTAATATACATGGAATTATTATGTACTGAGTTGAACGCCGAAGTTCCTATATATGCTTCTTGTGTATCTGGACTTGTTCCGTGGTATAGCAATCTTATACTTCCATCACTATTTGTACGAACTATTCTCCAATAGTATCCACCAAACTTTACCCAGTTGTTTCTAGCATCTCCTGCAAAATAATATACATCTGTATTATCTTCTTGTGCTTTAAACATAGTTCCTATATTTACATCTGTGTAAGTTGTACTAAAATCTGTCCTTGTTTTAATATTTGAGTTATCTTCCATTATTTGATAACCAAGTGTACCTTCAGTATATGGGTTATTTTCATTTGTTTTACTCTCTACTATATATAAACTACCTGTTACAGTTGACCCCATGTCTATACTTTGGTCTTCGTCACTATCTAAGTATTTTATTTCTAAAGAGTAGCTTTGTTTATTACTACTTCCTGGTTCTATAGTTATACCCCTAGCAATTACTAAGTCATACGTATTATCTCCATCTTTTGGCATATCTTTATATTCAGACATATTATAACCATTTGTACTAGTTATTTTATAAACTAAGTATCCATTTGTCTTAGTAGTATTCTTATAATTTTTTAGTACTATGTCATATGTAAAACTTGCCTTACTTTTATTTTCAACATTAAAAGTGTTAGTACTACTCCACCCTGGCTCAATTATACCACTCGCTATTTCGTTATTATTGTCAAAGTTTATTGTAAGCTCTTTTGCATTTACGCTTATATTTTTTCCATCTCCTATTATTCTAGCACTATAGTATGCTAAACTGACTGACAACACACTCACTATTAAACACACTACTAATATTATTAAATTTTTCTTTTCCATAACTTTATACTCCTAACATAATCATATCTTACATATTTATTTTGTTATATTACACAAAATATATACAAAAAGTATAATAATGCTTATACTGTTTATACTTTCTATATGATTACAAAATTATTATAGCGTGTTTCACGTTAAAAATCAATATTAAGTTTAAAGTTATGGTATCTTTTTATGTAAAGAATGGAGGCTATTATGAGTAGAACTAATAGATTAATGATGAATAGATTAAGAGATTTAAGAGAAGAAAGAGATTTAAAACAAAAAGATGTCGCAACTTATTTATGTATGAGTCAAACGGGATATGCTGCTTATGAAACAGGAGAAAATGATATACCTACATGGGTACTTTTAAAACTAAGTGAATACTACACTACTAGTATTGATTATATACTATTTAATACAGACGAAAGAGCTAAATATAAGAATAGCAAAATAGATAAAAAAGATTTGGTTAGATAAATCTTTTTTTATATATTAAAACAATATATCACATTCCGAATTTTTCCATTTTGGAATTTTTCGGAATGATTTAAAATGTTTTACTTTCAAAATAAAAATCAATGGGACTATAATATTTCCCATTGACCTTTTTTATCAGCACCATGTCTCTTTAAAATGCTTTTTTCTTTTAATAACTTTATATTTCGCATAACAGTAGTTTCATTAATTCCAAGTTTTTTACTAATTTCCCCGTATGTGATTTTATTATTTTCTTTAATTAAATTAAGCATACTCTTTTGAGTTTCACTCAAAACATTTGCACTTGTATCAATATCTCTAGGAGTTACAGGTAATGATTCGCTACTATTAAATTTAAAATTAACTCTAATAAAGTTATCACTAAATTCGTAAACATCTTTATCATAAGTTTTTAATATCCTTATAATTCCAGTGCCTAGTTGTTCTACCAAATCTAAATCTTTAAAAATTCTCATTAATTCTGGATGTGTTGGTGCAGAAAATCCTTTTAAAAAATCTTCCTTAGTCACATGTAATGGCAAGCCACCTGTAGAAGAAATTGCAATATGATCATTAAATATTTCAAACTTCGGCGGATACTCTCTTTCCCATAAGGTATGTACAAAAGCATTAGTAATAGCTTCCTTAACAGAAACAATATCAAACATTTTAACTTCTTTTCTATCTTCACTTGTAATCTTAGTAAATGTTCTATTAATTTGTTCAAACTTATTTATTACATTTTTAGCAGCTTTAACTAAGCAGCAATAACCATATTCTTCATTTTCTATCAAGTCATATGCATCATTTCCAGAATATGTAGCAACTTTAATAGATATATTATTGGTATCAGACAAAAGATAAGCAAGATAATTATATTTACCATCTTCCATTATTAAATCTAATTGTTTTAAAAAATTATCATTAATATTGTATCCTTTTTCTTCATAATATATCTTTAATTGGGAAAATGTCAAATCTTGCTTTGGAGATGCAATATTAGTAAGAGAATTTCTTGTTCTTTTAGAATATAATTCTTCTATTTGTTTTGCATTTAATGGTTCACAAGAACTACCCACTCTTATAAAACATCCATCAGTTGTCATACCTTTTTTCTTTATATAATACGGTTTTTCATTTCCTGAAGCTATAGTAATTTGAATATATTTTTTATTGTCATAGGTTTTAACATCTATATCAAATAATCCTAGTGTAGAAGGAGCAATATTATTTTTAATTCTATCTTTAATAACTAATTGCATTTGATCTAAGTCATCATCTAATCCTACTATTTCCCCATTATTGTTTACTTCAATATAATTATACTGTATATTTTTTAAAAATGCATGTGTAAATGTCAAAAATGCATGTGTAAACGTTAAAAATGCATGTGTAAACGTTAAAAATGCACCTGTAAATTAAAATGCAATAAAAAAAACTCCCAAACGGGAATTTTTTTATTAACTTAATTACTCAATAATTTCAGTTACTTTACCAGCACCAACTGTTCTTCCACCTTCACGGATAGAGAATTCAGTACCGTTTTCAAGAGCTATCTTAGTGATTAATTCAACTGTCATTGAAACATTATCACCAGGCATAACCATTTCAACACCTGCAGGTAATTCAATTACACCAGTAACGTCTGTAGTTCTGAAGTAGAATTGTGGTCTATAGTTACTGAAGAATGGAGTATGTCTTCCACCTTCTTCTTTAGATAGAACATAAACTTCTGCTTTGAACTTCTTATGAGGAGTAACTGTTCCTGGTTTTGCAAGAACTTGTCCTCTTTCAACATCTTCACGGTTAACACCACGAAGAAGTACACCAGCGTTGTCTCCAGCTTCAGCGAAATCTAGTGATTTTCTGAACATTTCTATACCAGTTACAACAACTTTTCTTGTATCTTTAATACCAACGATTTCAACTTCGTCATTTAATTTTAACATACCTCTTTCAACACGTCCTGTAACAACAGTTCCACGACCTGTGATAGTGAATACGTCTTCAATACTCATTAAGAAAGGCTTTTCAGTATCTCTTACTGGAGTATCGATCCAAGCATCAACTGCATCCATTAATTCGTCTATAGCAGCAACATATTTTTCGTCACCTTCTAGAGCTTTTAATGCAGATCCTCTTACGATAGGAGTATTGTCTCCATCAAATCCATATTCAGAAAGTAATTCTCTTACTTCCATTTCTACTAAATCAAGTAGTTCTGGATCATCAACCATATCACATTTGTTGATGAATACTACCATTTTAGGTACACCAACTTGTCTAGATAATAGGATGTGTTCTCTTGTTTGAGGCATAGGTCCATCAGTTGCACTAACAACTAGGATAGCCCCGTCCATTTGAGCAGCACCTGTGATCATGTTTTTAACATAGTCAGCGTGTCCTGGACAGTCAACGTGAGCATAGTGACGTTTTTCAGTTTGATACTCAACGTGAGCAGTATTAATAGTAATACCTCTTTCTCTTTCTTCTGGAGCTTTATCTATATTTGCATAGTCTACAAATTCTCCTCCAAATTTTTCAGCTTGTCTTTTGGTAATAGCAGCAGTTAATGTTGTTTTACCATGGTCTACGTGTCCAATTGTACCAATGTTTACATGTGGTTTTGAACGATCAAATTTTTCTCTTGCCATTTTAAAATTCCTCCTTTTTCTATATACATTATTATTTTACCTAAAGTTTATGACTTTTTCAAGCATAAACTGTTAAGTTTTACATTTTTTTAATTAGGCAACACTATTTTTCTTAATAATATCTTCAGCAATGTTTCTAGGTACTTCTTCATAGTGGTCAAATACCATTTGATATTGTCCTCTACCTTGAGTATTACTTCTTAATACTGTCATGTAACCAAACATTTCTGCTAAAGGTACCATTGCGCCTATTTCTAGGTCTTTACCTCTTGATTCATTACCAAGTGGTCTTCCTCTTCTACTAGTTAAGTCTCCCATTACTGTTCCCATAAATTCTTCAGGAACTACTACAGATACTTTCATTATTGGTTCTAGTAAAACAGGTTTACATCTATTTTTAGCTTCTTTAAGTGCCATTGAAGCAGCAATCTTAAATGCCATTTCGTTAGAGTCTACATCATGGTATGATCCATCAAATAATGTACACTTAACATCTATCATAGGATATCCAGCAAGTACTCCTCCAGCTAAAGCTTCTTGAAGTCCTTTATCTACAACGCCAATATATTCACGTGGTACTACACCACCAACAACAGCATCAACGAATTCATATCCTTTATCTTTATTAGGTTCAAATTTAACCCAAACGTGTCCGTATTGTCCACGTCCACCACTTTGCTTAATGTATTTACCTTCACAGTCAGCAGGTACTGTAAGAGTTTCTCTATAAGCAACTTGTGGTTTACCTACGTTACACTCAACATCAAATTCTCTTCTCATTCTATCAACTAGAACGTCTAAGTGTAATTCACCCATACCAGCTATAATAGTTTGACCAGTTTCATGGTTTGTACTAGCTCTAAATGATGGGTCTTCTTTTGCTAACTTTTGAAGTGCTAGACTCATTTTTTCTTGGTCTGCTTTTGATTTTGGTTCAATAGCAAGTTCAATAACTGGTTCTGGGAAAGTCATTTTTTCAAGTATAACTTTTGACTTTTCATCACATAAAGTGTCACCAGTAAACGTGTCTTTAAGTCCTACTGCAGCAGCAATTTCTCCTGCATAAACTTCTGTAATTTCCTTTCTTTGGTTAGCGTGCATTTGTAAGATACGTCCAATTCTTTCTTTTTCTCCTTTAGAGCTATTAAATACATATGAACCACTCTTTAATGTTCCAGAGTATACTCTAAAGAATGTTAAGTTACCAACGAATGGATCGTTCATAACTTTGAATGCTAGTGCACTAAATGGTTCAGAGTCACTTGCTTTTCTTTCAATTGGATTATCATTCATATCAATTCCCTTAACTGGAGGGATATCTGTTGGAGCTGGTAAATAATCAAGTACAGCATCAAGTGCAAGTTTTACACCTTTGTTTCCTAAAGCTGTACCGCATAGTACTGGATAGAATTCTCCAGCTATAACACCTTTTCTTATAGCAGACTTAATTTCTTCAACACTAAGTTCATTTCCTTCTAAATATTTTTCCATTAATGCATCATCAAACATACTAACTGTTTCAATAAGTTCCATACGTTTTTCTTCAGCAATACTCTTTAACTCAGCTGGAATTTCTATTTCAGTAGGATTTTCGTGTTGTTCTCCATCATAATGATATGCTTTCATAGTAACTAAGTCAATAATACCGCTAAAGTTATCTTCAGCACCAATAGGCCATTCAATAGGCGCACTATTTTCACTTAGTCTATCTTTAATTGTTTCTAAGCTAAATTCAAAGTTAGCTCCCATTTTATCCATCTTATTAGCGAATATCATTCTTGGAACTTTCCATTCATTAGCTTGTCTCCAAACTTGTTCAGTTTGTGTTTCAACACCAGCTTGAGCATCAATAAGTGCGATTGCACCATCAAGTACTCTTAAACTACGAGAAACTTCAATAGTAAAGTCTACGTGTCCTGGTGTATCTATGATATTTAATCTATATCCTTTCCAATGTGCAGTAGTTGCAGCACTGGTAATTGTGATACCTCTTTCTTTTTCTTGTTCCATCCAGTCCATTTGTGATTCACCATCATGTGTTTCACCAATTTTATGTGTTATACCTGTATGGAAAAGTACACGCTCTGTAAATGTAGTCTTACCAGCATCTATATGTGCCATAATACCAATATTACGTAGCTTATCTAAAGATACATCACGTGCCATAATTCATTTCTCCCTTCTTAATTGTATTACCATCTATAATGAGCATAAGCTTTATTAGCTTCAGCCATCTTGTGAGTGTCCTCACGTTTCTTAACAGCACCACCAACACCGTTAGCAGCATCTATTATTTCGTTAGCTAAGTTTTCAGCCATACCTTTACCACTTCTATTTTTAGCATATTGTACTAACCAACGAAGAGCTAAAGCTTGACCTCTGTCTTCCTTAACTTCAACTGGAACTTGGTAGTTACCTCCACCAATACGTCTACTCTTAATTTCTAGTTGAGGCTTAATATTTTCATAAGCTTTATTAAAAGTTTCCATTGGGTCATTTCCAGTTTTTTCTCTAACTATATCGAATGCGTCATATAAAATATTTTGAGCAGTACCTTTTTTACCACCGATCATAATTCTATTGATTAGTTTAGTAACCATCTTACTATTATATATAGGATCTGCTAATACTTCTCTTTTAACAGCTTGTCTTTTACGCATAGTTTATTCTCCTTTCTTACTTATTTTTAGGTCTTTTTGTACCGTATTTACTTCTACCTTGTCTTCTCTTGTCAATACCTGCAGTATCTAATGTACCACGAACGATGTGATATCTTACTCCGATTAGGTCTTTAACACGTCCGCCTCTTATTAATACTACACTGTGTTCTTGTAAGTTATGTCCTTCACCTGGAATATAGCAAGTTACTTCATAACCATTGCTTAATCTTACACGAGCATATTTTCTTAATGCTGAGTTTGGTTTCTTAGGTGTTTTAGTACCTACACGAGTACATACTCCACGTTTTTGAGGGCTCATGTTGTTAGTTCTTTTTCTATCTTTTGAGTTAAATCCAACATTTAATACTGGACTTTTACTCTTTCTAACTTTTTGTCCTCTTTTCTTTCTAACTAATTGGTTAATAGTAGTCATATTAACTCCTTTCTCGTACACACTTCCTGGTGTATCGTATTTATAATTTTAATTAGAGTTTCACTTGAAAACTCAAACATTTATAATATATCACGTTAACGGATGTTTGTCAAACATTTTTTGATGGTTTTACACAAAAATTTATCAGTCATATTATAGTTTATATTAACTACGTCTTTTTTCTTCATTTTATTTAGTTAATTAGAAAATACAAACAAAAAAATGTCTTGAATAAATCAGTAATATGTAATATTAATGAAAGGAACGTTCATTGATTGAATGTAAGCCTTTTAATGCTTTACACTTATCTTTATTACTAAAGATAGGTGTCTTTTTTTCTTACGTTTCGGTGAGTATTGATAATCCCCTTG
>CAVITD010000008.1:0-4931 GCA_963645645.1 uncultured Eubacteriales bacterium | reverse complement strand
AGACATCAAAATGGTTAAAGTGATAAAAAGATATAGATATTATATTCACGAGGATGGAAAATATCATATACCAGAATATCATAATCAATATGTTCAATATGGAAGTAACATAAAAAGTATAGCAATGGATTTAATGATAAATCTTCCTAATTCCACTGATGGAATTGTAAGATTTATTAATGATTTATCAAATGGTGGAATAAGTTTATCAAAGGGAACATTAATAAATTGGCAAAATGAATTAGCAAATAAATCTAATGGAAGTATAAATACAATAGAAAACAAATTATTAGATGCATATTATCTTAATGCTGATGAATCACAAATAAAGATAGATGGAGAATTATACAATGTATTATGTGCATGTAATAATAAGTATGTTAGATTGTGGCCTAGTAAACATAAATCTCAAGAAGCTATAGATGAAATAAACTTTTTACCTAAATATAAAGGAATAATTGTGAAAGATGGTACAGAACTATATAATAAATATGGTTTATATTTATCTCAGTGTATTTCACATATTCTAAGATACTTGAAAGGAATATATGATTATGTAGAACATAAAGGGCCAAAAAAACTTTCAGATTTTCTAACAAAAATCAATAACACGAGAAATGAGTACATAAAAGCAGGCAAGAAAAGTTTTAGTAAAGAAGAATATAATAGTTTCATATCTGAATATGATAATATAATAAATGAATGGGAGATAGAATTAAAAAACGACACTAGAAATCATTTATTTGATGAAGAATACAATTTGTTCAAAAGACTAAAATATGACTGTAAGAAAATGAATAAGGACATACGTGGAGACAAAGAAGAGATATTATATTTCATAAAAGATTTCAAAGTACCATCAACAAATAATGCAGCCGAAGTATCTCAAAGAGGTGTTAAAATAAAACAAAAGAATGGAAAATTTAGAAGTTTTGAAGGTGCAGAGAATTATTTAATTATTAAAAGTTGTATATTAACATTCAAGAAACTTGAATTGGATATTCTAAAATCAATTAAAACAACTTTTGAAGGCAAGACAGTTTTAGCATAAGAAAAAGTGAGCAAAACTCACTTGTTTTCTAATGTCTTGACTGAACTGTAACATTTTAAAGCTTCTAATAAATCAGCTTTTTTCATAGTAGTATAACCTTCAATACCTTTTTCTTTAGCTAATTCTTTTAATTCAGCAACTGTCATATCTTTTAAATCATTTTTAACTTCTTCTTTAGTTTCAGTAACTACTCCATTTTCTAAAGCATTCTTAGCAATATCAATTAACTTAACAAACTCATTCATATCTTGAATAGCAAGTTCACTAAGCATTTTTCTATTAATTGTAATACCAGATTTATTAAGTCCATCAATGAATTTTGAATAACTAATGTTGTTTGCTCTACAAGCAGCATTAATTCTTGTTATCCATAATTTTCTGAAGTTTCCTTTATTTTTCTTTCTATCATTGAAACTATATACACCACTGTGCATTAATTGTTCTTGAGCTGTCTTATATAGTCTATGTTTACTTCCAAAATAACCTTTAGCTCTATTTAAAACTTTCTTTCTTCTTGCTCTTGAAACTGTTCCACCTTTAACTCTTGTCATCTACTTATACCCCCTTATAACGCTTTCTTGTATCTGTTTGTATCAGCTTTACTTAAAACAGATCCTTTTCTAAAATTTCTATTAAAGCTAGTTGCTTTCTTACCACTATTATGGTTTGCTCCTGGTTTTCCTATCTTAGTACTTCCACCAGGTCTTACAGTTACTTTTTTAGCTATACCCTTATGAGTTTTTTGTTTTGGCATAATCTTACACTCCTTCTTCTTACTATTTTTTTGGTGCTACTACTAAACTTATGGTTCTACCCTCTAGTCTAGGTGCTTCTACTACATCTGCAACATCATTTAATTTATCAGCAAACTTAACAATTACATCCCTACCAAGTTCAGGATGCGCTATTTGTCTACCTTTAAATCTAACAGATACTTTAACTTTATGACCTTTCTCAATATAAGCTTTAGCATTCTTAAGTTTAGTCTCAAAGTCATGTACATCAATTGTTACAGAAAGTCTGTATTCTTTTAATTCTAAATTTTGTTCTCTTTGCTTTTTCTTAGCCTCTTTTTCTTTTTTAAGTTTCTCATATTTAAACTTATTATAGTCTATTACTTTACAAACAGGAACTCCATTAGAACTCATTAAAACAAGGTCTAGTCCTGCATAATTTGCAAGAGTAAGTGCATCTTGTCTTTTCTTAATCCCTAGTTTTTCTCCATTAGGTCCAATAACCATCATTTCTTCAAATTTAATTTGTTCATTAATTAGAACACTATCGTTTTGTTTAGCTATAGTAAACACCTCCAAAATCATATATAAAAAGTGAATACAAAATGTATCCACTAATTGAACAAAAAAGATATAAATCTTTAAGCTTCTGGGCCCACCAACTACAAGTCATCAAAATCGTCAGTCAGGCGAGTGTGGATAACACTTCTTTCTCTTTTCGTTAAACATTATACAATATATTTTATAAAATTTCAAGTGGTTTATGAACGATTTTTGTCGTTTCTGCTTGTTGTACCTAATTAAATACTATCTTTCACTTTAAAATCAAAACTTAATAAGCATCAATTTTTCTTACTTCTTCGTCTAAAAGTGCCTATAATACTTAACACTTTTTTATTCGCACTACCTACCTCTTCCAATATTCATTTCTTCCTCATTATTCTTATAAAAATTATTTATCATATTTGATAAGTACTCTCTTTCATAATACTTACTCTTAAATTCACTTTCAGTAATCGCTATTTTAGCCAAAAATTCTTGATAATCTTTAATCTTCAAATCTTCCTTATATTTATTAAAAATACTACTTTTTAATTTCTCTATTTCTCCTAAACAAGCCTTAACTCCATCGCTTGACTCATCATCACTAATAAGAAAATTATATATCTTTTTATAACAAGCTTTTAACTTTTTATTAACTTGTTTTTTAGCATAGTTAGCCTTTAACTCACTACTAACAATTGTCACTTTTCCTTTTTTAGTACTACACTTTAGTCCTTCAATATTACCAGCATTAACTAATTTTAAATTTTTCTTACTTTTATCTATCTTATACATATTACCCACCTACTTTATTAAGTCAGGCCTTTTCTCTTTAGTCAGCCTAATTCTTTCACTTTCTCTATATTCTTTAATCTTTTTATGATCTCCACTTACTAAAACATCAGGTACTTTTAAACCTCGGTACTCTTGAGGTTTGGTATACACAGGATAATCAAGCAAGTTATCGGTAAAACTTTCACTCTCTAAACTAGTTTCTGTAATAACTCCAGGAATAAGTCTAATAACTGAGTCAGCTATAGCCATCGCTGGTATTTCTCCACCAGTAAGTACAAAGTCTCCAATACTAACTTCTTCGTCCACCATAGTTTTAATTCTCTCGTCAAACCCTTCATAATGCCCACATAAAAGTATTAAATGTTTTAGCTTACTATATCTTATAGCTTCACTTTCATTATAAGTTTTCCCACAAGGTGTTAACATAACAACAACAGACTCACTAGTTTTAACACTTTCAATTGCTTTAAACACAGGATCACACATCAAAACCATGCCGCCACCTCCACCATATGGAGTATCGTCTACTTGATTATTATTAAGCGTACTAAAGTCTCTTATATTTATTAAGTTTACTGTTACTTTTTCACTTTCTATAGCCCTTTTAATAATACTTTCATTTAACATTTCCCTAAACATATCTGGAAATAAAGTAAGTATATCTATTTTCATAACAAACCCTCCATATTTTTAAGTATTAACTCATTTTTAGTAACATCAAGACTACTAATAAACTCTTTATTAAAAGGCACATACTTACTACCAATAAGCATCAATTTATACCCATTATTATCTATTATATCTTTAACTTTACCAACAAGTACACCTTCATAATAAGCATTCATTCCAATATAATCACTATCCAATATAGAATCACTATCTAAAGGAATATCACTTCTTAACACATATACTTTATTACCCTTAAACTTAAGTACATCATTAATATAGTTATACTCTTTAAAAGTAACCATATCAAACACTTTATGATGTCTATACGAGTTAACTGTAACTTTTTCTTTATCTTCTCCTATATAAAAGTTCATACCAACTACAAAAACTTTATCTTTATATTCAAAATTACTAAGTAGTTTAACTTCTCCCTTAATTCCATGAGTATTAACAAGTTTTCCTATATACACATATTCCATACATTTCACCTAAACTTATACATTATTATACCACCAGTAACTGAAACATTCAAACTTTCACACTTATCATTCATAGGAATATTTATTCCGTAGTCAGCTTCTTTTTTGATGTACTCACTTATTCCTTTACCTTCGCTACCTAAAACAAGTGCATAATCTTTAATATCAGCATCATCTAAATTAATACTACCATGCATATCAGCATAATATACTTTTATCCCCATTTCATGTATTTTACTAATTGCAATAGTAAGCGGCATTACTACTATATTCATATTAAATATTGTTCCTTCAGTACTTCTTATTAATTTATCATTGTATATGTTAACTGACTCTGGACTCATCACTATAGTACTTACATTAAACGCAAGTGCACTCCTTATTATAGTTCCTACATTTCCTGGATCTTGTACGTTATCAAGTAGAACTATTTTATTTCCAATAATATTCTCATTTTTAATAAGTTTTACTACTCCCATTATATTAGGTACACTTTTAAGTAAGCTAATTTTTTCCAAACACTTTTTACTTACTAAAGTAGTTTTAACATCATAATTAATGTTACACGTATTATCCATAATTACTTCAAGTAAACGCCCACTTTTATATGCTTCTTCAACTAAATGAGACCCCTCAACTATAAACATATTATTTTCTAAA
>CAVITD010000007.1:0-7951 GCA_963645645.1 uncultured Eubacteriales bacterium | reverse complement strand
GTTTAGGTTTTCTAACTTACTTAATATTTTTATTAATAATATTTACTATCTGTAATTCATTAGGTAGTATTATTAAAAGAAGAAGATTAAAAGATATAGTATTTGCACCTAAGTATTTTGTAGTAGTATGCATTATTATATTTGGTTATGTTTTTATAGGGGACATCATATGTAGTCCAATATTTATGAGTAAAAGCTATAGTGAAAGAATAACTATAAATCAAGATAAAGACTTTGTAACTGATGTAAAAGAAGTAGACTTTAGTAAGTTACCGTTACTTGATAAAGATAGTACTGAAAAACTAGGGGACAGAGTAATGGGTAGAATGCCTGAAATGGTTAGCCAATACTATGTAAGTGACTATTACACTCAAATTAATTATGATGGGAAAATAGTTAGAGTAACACCTTTAGAATACAATGGTTTCTTTAAATGGATGAAGAATAAAGACAAAGGTATAGTAGGTTATATCACAGTAAATAGTGTAGATGGGTCTAGCGAGTTAGTAGAGTTAACTAGTGGTATAAAATACTCTAACAGTGCATACTTTAGTAAATATTTAAAAAGACATTTAAGATTTAACTATCCAACATTCATATTTGGAGACGAGAACTTTGAGTTAGATAACGATGGAAACCCTTACTGGATAGTACCAGTTATAAAATATACTGCAGTTGGTTTAAAAAGAGATGTTAAAGGTGTAGTAATAGTAAATCCAATTAATGGAGATACTAAATACTATTCCGTGGGCGAAGTACCTAGCTGGGTAGACCATGTGTATGATGCAGACCTTATTATTGAACAAGCAGATGACTGGGGAATGTATCAAAAAGGTTTCTTAAATACAATATTCAGTCAAACAGGTGTAGTAATGACAACTGATGGATACAATTATTTAGTACAAGATGATGATGTATACTTGTATACTGGAATAACTTCAGTTTCAAGTGACGAAAGTAATATAGGTTTCATATTAACAAATATGAGAACTAAAGAAACTAACCTTTATCAAGTACCAGGTGCAGAAGAATATTCAGCAATGGCAAGTGCAGAAGGACAAGTACAACAAATGAAGTATACAAGCACATTCCCACTTTTAATAAACCTAAACAATAGACCTACTTACTTAGTAAGTTTAAAAGATAATGCAGGACTTGTTAAAATGTATGGATTTGTTGACGTAGAAGACTACCAAAAAGTAGTAGTAACTGACGCTTCTCTAGGAATAGAAAAAGCAAAAGAAAACTATTTAAATAATATGTCCTCAACTAGCACTGGAAATGAAGAAAATAAAGTTATTACAATAGAAAATATTACAAGTGTAGTAATAGATGGTAATACATACTACTATATTACAGACACAGAAGGCAGTAAATATAAAGTTAGTATAAAAGTAGAAAAAGACATCTTGCCTTTCTTAACTAAGGGTAGTGTAGTAGAAGTATACTATAACTCAAAAACTGATGTAACTAACATTACAAAATTACAAAGAGTACTAGATTAAAAGTGCTTTTTTGTATGTTAAACATACTAAAACTACTTGACAAACAACTTAAAAGTAACTATAATTTAAGTATATTATTTGTTTAGAGGAGTAATGTATTTACTATTTATAGAGAGTTAACGTTAGGTGTAAGTTAATATTAAGTGGTACATGAAGACACTAAACTAGAAAGTAATCGTAATTTCTGCGTTAAAGAATTAAAGAGTATAGTATGACTATAAATTAAGGTGGTACCGCTGCAGTCTGCAGTCCTTAAGTTTATAGTCTTTTTATTTTAAGGAGAGTGAAAAAATATGGAAAACATTTACAGAAATGTATATTCAGGCGAGGTTGATGAGACTTACGCTGGAAAAGAAGTAAGAGTAGCTGGTTGGATTAATAGTATTAGAAAACTAGGTGGTTTAACATTTGTTACTTTAAGAGACGAAACTGGTATCTTACAAATTATAACAGAAGATGCTGATATGTTTAAAGGAATAACTAGGGAAAGTACAGTTACTATTACAGGTACAGTAAGATTAAGAACTGAAGATATGATTAACCCTAACATGAAAACGGGAAAAATAGAAATTCTTGCAAGTAGTGTAGAAGTACTAGGCGAATGTGCAAGCATTTTACCTTTTGAAATCAATAGAAGTAGGGAAGAAGCAAGTGAAGAAACTAGACTAAAGTATAGATATCTAGACTTAAGAAACCCAAAAGTACATGATAACATGGTATTTAGGTTTAAAGTAATAGATTATATTAGAAGTCTTATGAAAAGTATGGACTTCACTGAAATATCTACACCAATAATAACAACATCAAGTCCAGAAGGCGCAAGAGATTTTATAATTCCAAGTAGAAAATATAAAGGTAAATTCTATGCACTTCCTCAAGCACCACAAATATATAAGCAATTATTAATGGTAAGTGGTTTTAACAAATACTTCCAAATTGCGCCTTGCTTTAGAGACGAAGACTGCCGTGCAGATAGAACTTTAGAGTTTTATCAACTAGACTTAGAAATGAGTTTTGTAACAGAAGAAGATGTATACAAAGTTGGAGAAAAAATATTCTATGACGTATTTAGTCACTTTACAGATAAGTATGTAAGTCCTGCACCATTTAGGAGAATTCCTTATAGTGAAGCAATGCTTAAATATGGGAGTGATAAACCAGACTTAAGAAACCCACTAATTATTAGCGAGTTAACTAATATATTTAAAAACACTACTTTCGCTCCATTTGTTGGTAGTACTGTAAGAGGTATTAAAGTTTCTAATATAGATAAATCTAATAGTTGGTACAAGAAAATGGAAGAGTACGCTAAAGAAATTGGAATGAGTGGACTTGCTTATTTAAAAGTAACAGAAGAAAACACTTTAAAAGGTAGCTTAGACAAATACTTAACTGATGAAGAAAGAAGTGAGTTATTTACTAGTCTTGAACTTAAAGCAAATGACACATTATTTATTGTAAGTGATAAAAAGAAATGTGAAAAATATGCTGGTCTTTTAAGAACTAAACTAGGAGAAGAACTAGACCTAATTGATAAAGATAGATACGAATTTTGTATAGTAAATGATTTTCCTTTCTATGAATGGAACGAAGAAGATAACAAATGGGACTTTGGACACAATCCATTTAGTATGCCACAAGGTGGGTTAGATGCACTTAACAACGATCCTATTGAAAGTATTCTAGCATACCAATATGACTTTGTATGTAATGGTTGTGAAATGGCTAGTGGTGCAGTAAGAAACCATAGTATTGAAATAATGAAAAAAGCTTTTGAACTAGCTGGTTACGATGAAGAAGTAGTTAAAACTAAATTCAAGAGTTTGTATACAGCTTTTCAGTATGGTGCTCCACCACACGCAGGTATGGCTCCTGGAATAGATAGAATAATAATGCTTTTAACTGGAGAAGAAAACCTAAGAGAAGTTCAAATATTCCCACCAAATGTAAGTGGACAAGACCTACTTATGGGTGGACCTACAGAAGTAACAGAAACTCAACTAAGGGAAACTCACTTAAAAATTAGAGATTAAAAAAAGCTCACATTAGTTGTGAGTTTTTAAATTGCTTATAACATTGATTAATGCTAACTTTGCATAACTATATGTTAACCCGCCTTGAATATATAAAGCATATGGACTTCTTAGTGGAGCATCACATGACATTTCTATACTAGAGCCTTGTGTAAAAGAAGGACTTGCCATTATCACTTTATCTGTATATCCTGGCATATCTGAAGGAATAGGTTCTGCACTAGCGTCCACTGGACCACTTGCTTGAATAAGCTTAGTAAAATTTATTAAGTTCTCCTCATTTTTTAAGTAAATTATATCAACTATGTCACATCTATCTTGATCCCATTTTGGACTTACTGTGTAGCCTAAAGTATCCATGACTTTGCTAATTAGAGTAGCGCTTTTTAAGCTTGAACTAACTACACTAGGTGCAAAAAATAGTCCCATTAAAAACATTCTGTTCGCATCTATGCTAGGTCCAACTTCCTTAGCTTCCCCAGGTAAATATAGTCTTTCACTGACAAGTCTTATCAAATCTTTTTTACCACACACATAAGCTCCATGAGTACATAGTCCTGCACCTAAGTTTTTAATTAAACTACCAACCATTATATCAGCGCCAACCTCTGTAGGGGACGCACTTTCTACAAATTCACAGTAGCAATTATCTACAAATATAATTATATCTTTATTGATAGACTTCACAAGTTTTATAACTTTTTCTACCTTTTCAATAGTCAAACTCTCACGCAGTGAATAACCTCTACTTCTTTGAATATAAACAAGCTTTACATTATCTAAACTTTTCTTTATAGTCTCATAATCAAAGTCGTTTTCTATTAAATTAATTATCTTGTAGTTAATATTGTAACTCTTTAAACTACTAGGATTATCTTTAATTCCGATAACCTCATCTAGTGTATCATATGTTTTACCACTTATTATCAAAAAGTTATCTCCTGGCCTCAATAGAGCACTTAAGCTTATACTAAGAGCATGACTTCCACTTACAAATTCTCTTCTAACAAGAGCGTCTTCACATCCAAAAATATCACTATAAATACTTTCTATCTTATCTCTTCCAATGTCGTTATACCCATATCCTGTAGTCCCAACTAAATCACTCTCGCTTAAATTATTCTTGTGAAACGCATCTAACAGCTTTTTGCTATTTATCATTTCTAACTTGTTAATCTTATCAAAAATACTAGATAACTCTTTTTCTTGTTCTTCAATTAAAAGCATACTTTCTTTATTTATATTTAACATTTCTTACCTCCATCAATTTTAATAATCGCGTCATTTATATAGCTTGCCTCTTCACTCCCTAGAAAATACACCAAGTTAGCTATTTCCATAGGATTTGCAAACCTCTTAAGTAGTATCTTTTCAGTTTCTTTTTCCTTAAAACTATCTGACAAGCCTTTATTCATTGGAGTATCTATTCATCCAGGACAAACAGCATTTACTCTTACATAAGGAGAAAGTATATTTGCAAAATTATGTGTCATGTTGTTAATTCCAGCTTTAGACGCATCATAATCAATACTTTCTATATAATAACTGTCTATACTATTGTTGCTACTTATATTTATAATTACTCCAGTTTTACTTTCATACATCCAAGAAGAAAACGCTTTTGTAACCAAAAAAGTACCAACCAAATTAGTAGTAACTACTTTCAAAAACTCTTCCTTTGTTTTATCAGTGTACACGTTATCCATAGCAATTCCAGCATTATTTACTAGTACATCAATATTTGAGTACTCTTTTTTTAGTGAAGTAACTAAACTATTTATACTGTCTTCACTTGTAACATCTAACTTATAAAACTCGCTTTTAACCTTGTATTTTTCTTTTATATAAGAGTTAAATTCTTCTGCACCTTTCATATTATTGTTATACGTTATTATTGTGTTATATCCCATACTTGCATATTTTTCTATTATACTTTTTCCAAGTCCACTAGAAGAACCCGTTACTAATACTGTTTTCATTTGTTCACCTCATTTGATAGTATATCATAAATTTACCAAAATTGCTTGCAAAATTCGCTAAAATGTAGTATATTATATATGCTTAATCCGATGCAAAAGAGTTGTATGATTAAAAAAAGCATAAAGAAAGGATGATTAGAATGAATTTAATTGACAAGATTAACAAGAAACAAATTAATCCTAACGTACCAGAATTTCGTGTAGGAGACACAGTTAGAGTTGATGTTAAGATTAAAGAAGGAAAAAGAGAAAGAATTCAAGCTTTTGAAGGCGTTGTTACTGCTAGAAAAGGTGGAAGTGTTAGTGAAACATTTACAGTAAGAAAAAAATCTGGAAGTGTTGGAATTAACAGAGTATTTCCTGTTAACAGCCCATTAATTGATAAGATTACAGTTGTTAAGAAAGGTAAAGTAAGACGTGCTAAACTTAACTTCTTAAAGGGTATTAAGGGTACATTTAAGATTAAAGAAAGAAACTAGTTATTGCTAGTTTTTTCTTTTTATGTTATACTCATATTGAAAAGAGGAGAGTTATGAATAAGCTAAAAGAATTAATGCCTTATATAATAATAGTAGTTGTAGTAGTCTTAATTAGGTCATTCATTGTAACCCCAGGGCTAGTAAACGGCGCTAGTATGGAGCCTACTTTATATAATAATGATCTAGTTTTAATAAATAAAATTGGTTTAAACAAAGGAATAAATAGGTACGATATAGTTGTTGTAAAATATGAAAACTCTACAATTATTAAAAGAGTAATAGGTTTATCTAATGAAACAGTAGAATATATTGATGACACTCTTTATATTGATGGAGAAGAAGTGAATACTAAAGTAGACTTTGAATATACAAAAGATTTTAAATTAACTGCAGGTAAAAATGAGTACATAGTTTTGGGAGACAATAGAAATGTTAGCAAAGACTCACGTATAATTGGACCAGTTAAAGAAAGTGATATAATTGGAAAAGTAGATTTAGTGTTATTTCCATTTAGTAAGTTTGGAAAAGTGAAGTAAGTGTTCTTACTCATTATATATTTTGGAGTAAAACTTATAGTAATAGATGTGATACTTGTGTATTCATTTGTTAGAAAAGTGTTAATAGAATTAAAAAAACTGGAGGTAATGTTATGATAGGAAATTATAAAGTAGTTACGTTATGTGGCTCAACTAAGTTTAAAAAAGAATTTTTAGAAATGCAAAAAAAGCTTACACTTCTAGGCTACATCGTGATATCAGTAGGCTTATTTGGACATTCAGGAGATAATGAAGTCTGGGAAAACATGGACGAAGGCACTCTTACAAAAACAAAAAGTATGTTAGATGATATGCACAAAAGAAAGATAGATTTATCAGATATGATATACGTTATTAATGTAGGTGGATATATTGGAGAAAGTACTAGAAGTGAGATAGAGTATGCTAAAAGTACAGGCAAAGAAGTGCACTATTTAGAAAGCATAAATACATTAAAGAGGTAACTATGGAAAAAGTATTTAATAAACTTGTAAGAGACAATATACCTGATATAATAGAGAAAAACAACGAGGTAGCAGTCACTAGAATTCTTGAAGACAAAGAGTATTTAATGGAGTTATACAAAAAATTACACGAAGAGTGTAAAGAAGTAGAAATGGCTAAAACTAAGAAAGAACTAACTATGGAACTAGCAGATGTTTACGAAGTATTATTAGCTGTTATGTCATATAATGATATTAAATTAGAAGAAGTAGAAGAAACAGTGTTAGTAAAAAGGAATAAACGTGGAGGTTTCTCTAAAAGAATATATCTTGAAAAAACATATGATAAATGAGTTTCTATTTAATTATAGAAATTTTTCTTTTGTTAAAAACTTTTGCGAATATTAATAAGAAATTTGGTAGACTTTCAAGGCATATCTGGTAAAAATTAATGTAGAAAGGAGAACTATGATAGGTAATAAAATATTAGAATTAAGAAAAAAACAAAATTTATATCAATAAGATTTAGCGGTAATTGTAGGTGTTACCAGACAAACGATTTCTAAGTGGGAGTTAAACGAAACTATTACTTATTTAAAACAAGTTAGTAAATTTGCAACTACATTTAATGTGAGTATGAATGAATTAATAGGAAATGAAAGTGTATTTTTAAAGAAAGTAAATAACACTGAAAATAATTCAAACTTAATAATAAAACTAATCAAAATCATGAAAATAACTTTTGGAATACTCTTGTTTTTACTAATTGTTTTAGTCTGCACCTCTTTGTATTTTACTAGATGCATGAAAGACTATTACACTGCCACCACTTCAGGCGAGGAAGCTATAAAAACGTGTTATTTTAATGGTAAAGTTACTAATTATTTAGTAATGAAAAAACAATAGTACTGGCAAGTTGTCTTTAGACTTTGAAGACGAAGATGTAAAAAGTCATTTTGATTTAAATAATTATAAG
>CAVITD010000006.1:6524-7475 GCA_963645645.1 uncultured Eubacteriales bacterium | reverse complement strand
GTCTATTCCTGTACTTACTTTATCAATTTTATCTTTAAATCTCAAGCCATATTTGCTTTTCATTTCGTTTACCATATTGTCTAAGCTTTCTCCCCTATTTAGGCGTTTATAGTATGAAGAGTTTTCTCTTAAAAATCTCAGTAAGTTGGGGTCTTTATAAATGGACTCTTTAATATCATATCTCATTAATCTTCAAAAAACCTTTCTATGTCTTCTATCTTTTTCTTAGAAGTTTTCTTTTCTGTTTTCTTTTCACTCCTAGAAAGTACGATTTCTTCTAAAAAACCAAGTGCTTTTTCAAGGGAAGATATGTTTTCTTCTAGTTTGTCTAAATCTACATTTTTTAAGTTGTTAAGTACACTTTTAACACTGTCAGTTACCTTTGCGTCGTTAGTATTAGAATGTTTTCTACTCTTAAATTCGTTCCATACTTCGCTATCTTCTCCATATATATCGTAAGTTTCAAAAAGTTTCTGGTAAGTGGTAGAGCCGTCATTAACAAACCCAGATAAATAAGAATTACGTTTTAAAAACTCTTTAAACTCTTCTTTTTTATTCATAACTTCACCCATTATAAGTTTATGCTACTAATTTGTTTTTTTGCGCGTTTTCGTAATAACTGAAGTAACTATTTTGTGTCACTATTAAATGGTCTACTACTTTAATACCAATAAGTTGTCCGTTTTTAACAAGAATTCTTGTGGTTTCGTCATCTTGTTTACTAGGCATTACTTCTCCGCCTGGGTGGTTATGCGCAAGTACTATGAATGATGCATTTTCTTTTAAGGCTTCTTTAAATATTTCTCTAGGGTATACGTTTACAGCATCAATAGTGCCTTTAAATACTTCACATTTCTTAATTAATTTAAACTGTTTATCAAATAAAAGGATTATAAACTTTTCTTGAAGTTCGTACAAGAAGTCATTTTTAATATAGTTATACATATCAAT
>CAVITD010000006.1:0-6514 GCA_963645645.1 uncultured Eubacteriales bacterium | reverse complement strand
GTTTAGCTAGTTCAAAAGAAGCAAGTATACTTGAAGCTTTTCCTAGTTTTATACCTTCTATTTGAGTTAATGTGTTTATTGTCATGTTTTTCAAATTTTTAACTCCACCTATGTTTTTTAAAATTCTATTTGATAATTCAGTTACAGATTCACTCTTGTTCCCAGTTCTTAAAATAATTGCAAGAAGTTCGGAGTCTGTTAGGTATTCAGCACCTTTTTTAAGTAGTTTTTCTCTTGGTTTGTCTTCATTAATTAGTTCATTTAGTTTCATGCTTTCCTTTCCGAAAAGTTAAAGTAAATATATCATATAACTAATTAGACTTTTTTGCAAGCATTTCTTCTAAAAATTTTAGTTCACTTTTAATTATTAGGTTTATTTCTTTTATATCTTCTGAGTTTTTAATTAATGAATCATATTTGGTTAGAGTATCGTCAAATTTTTGATTAGACAAAGTTATTTCTTTTTTGTAAATTGAAGAAGTATTCGTATATAGATTAACTAGTTTTCTATAGACTTCATTATCTTTAGTTACTCCAATATAAAGTTTATATAAGTCGTCTTCTTTTAAAACTAAGTAATTTTCATATTCTTTTGTTTTCTTTGAAATACTATCATAATTTTTGTATGCACCTACTTGAAGAAGGTAGTATTTATTTTTAACTACACTCTTTCTTTTGTACAAGCCAAAAATGCTACATGAAAAAAGACAAGTTATAATAATTAGAATTAAGAGAATTTTTTTATTCATAATCTTCACCGATTATATTTTAACTTATCTTTATTACAAAAAATGGCGAAAAAAAACTAAAACTATTCGTTAGTCTTAGTAGTTTTTAATACTTCTTTTCCTTTATATGAACCACATTTAGTGCAAGCACGATGAGGCATTAAAGGTGCTCCACAGTTAGGACAAGTAACAACTGTAGGTGCTTCTTTCTTTAAGTGAGTTCTTCTAGCACGTTTAGCAGTTTTACTAACACGTCTTGCTGGTACTGCGAATAATTGTAAATCTAATTTCATCTTTTTCCCTCCATATCTAACATTTTTTGTAAATCACTAAATGGTGATTCTACATTTCGTTCATTTTCTTCAACTAAGCTCCATCCATTTCCTTCTTTTGTAAACTCTGCATCTTCGTTTACTACACGAAGTGGAACTTCCAATACAATATTTTCCCACACAATTGAAAAAATATCAAGAGAATTTTGAAAAAATAATTGTTTTTCATCAACTTTTTCACTATCTTCTATGTTTTTATCTATAAAAATGTCAAGTGGATAGTCAACATCTGTCAAACTTCTAGCGCAAGTTAAGACCATAATTCCAGTAATATTTAGTTCTAAGTGATATAAAATATTGCTTAATCTTGTTATTTTGCCTTTAGCTTTTATATTTTTAGTATTTTTTATTGGAGTATCTTTTAAATCATCTAAAGAAAAACTAATATCCATATCTATATCAAGAAATTCTTTAGTATTATTTTTTAATTCACTAATATCAAACATAACTTCCCTCCTCGTGTATAATATTTTATCACATTTATATAGAAAAATCTATTTTTTATATAGAAGTTCTTTTAATTTTTTATCTTTATTTTCAATATAGAAATCTCTATCAGTAATTCTAAATATTATTTCTTTAAGTGGAAGTAATTCTTTAAAGGCTACTTTTTCATAAGAAGTCTCTTTTATATTCTTCTTTCTATAGTCTGAAATTGTAAGTATTTGCATACCTATCATTATTCCAATTAGAATGTATGCTATGGCGTTCATGTTTTTGTCTATATAATTATTAAGTGTATATGGCAAGTATTTTATGTAAACACTCTTTGCAAGAAGTATAAATAATATTGAAATAGCTATATCTAATACCATTGTTTTAACTTTACCCATTTTGCTAGATTTTATATTTTTGTTATCTTTAAAAGTTAGTGTATTTAATACAAAAATTGCAAATTCAAGAGTTAGAACTATTAACATTGATGGATAGTAATATGTAAGTATTGCTAGGAGCACAAAAGCAAAGAGTTTATCGCTTACAGCATCCAGTAGTCCTCCTAAAAATGTTTCTACTTTTAAAAGTCTTGAGAGTTTACCATCTATCATGTCAGTTAAAAATAGTATGATTATTAAAAATCCTAGGCTTTCTATACCATACTTAAAATAGATTAAAGGCATTAAAAGTGCGCCGATTAATCTAGATAAAGTTATCAAATTTACTAATACCAATTTTAAATAATACTTCTTTTTCATAACTTCATTTTATCACATTAATTTTAAAAAATAAACATTATTTGAAAAAACGATATATTATTCCGTTTTCTAGAGTGTATCCTTTTTCATTTGCAAGCTCGCTTACTGTAGTTATTTTGTAGCCCATTTGTCTTAAAACGGGTAAAACCATCTTTAGTGCTTCAAGTGTTGTTGGATACAAATCATGCATTAAAACTATGTCGCCATCACTTATGTTTTCTATGATGTGATTATAAATTCTTTCTTCGTCTTTATATAACCAGTCATTTGTGTCTATACTCCAAAGAATAATAGGATGTTTAATAGTACGTTTTAATAGTTCGTTATAACTTCCATATGGTGGCCTTACTAAAGATATTGTGTCATTTGTAATCTCTTTAAATATAATGTCTGTACTATTTAATTCACTTTCAATTTCTTTTTTAGATAAACTTGTGAGATTTTTGTGGCTATATGTGTGAGAAGAGACTTCCATTCCTAAATTATGAATTTCTCTGGTAATATCTTGATTATATTTCATTCTGTTACCAAGTTCAAAAAATGTTGCCTTTGAATCGTTTTCTATTAAAGCATTTACAAAATCTAATGTTAAGTTACTTGGTCCATCATCAAAAGTAAACGCGACTACTTTGTCATATATAATATCACTTACTTCTTCTATAGGACTACTTTTTATGTCTATATATACTTGATATTTTATAGCGTCAAACAAGCTATTATCAAAATATATTCTTATTTTGTTGTCTGTTAAAAGTACAAATGAATTTTCAAAATTGTCTTCTTTAATTTTTTCGTATATTTTTGTGCGATACTTATTTTTTACTTTGTTTAGTATCACGTCACTTGTAACGTTTAAATCTATAACTTTATTTGTATCTGTAAGTTTTAATTTATCAAGGTCATAGAATATGCTTTTATAGTAGTAATTGTTTTGATGTTTTATAGTTAAAAAGATATTTAAGAGATTTTCAGTAAAATTAACACTATAATCTACTAGGACATTTTTGTTATTATGTTCATTTAGAAAGTCAGTTATTTCTTTGTCTAGCATTTCATAGTCAAAATATGGAATTTTAATTTTGCCGTCAGTTTCTATTACTTCATAGTTTTTTAGTTTTAATATAACATTTTCTTTAATTTTTGTTTCTCTTCTTGTAAAGATAGTTTTAGTTACTATTATAAATAAGAAAAGCAGTATTAAACAAATTATATACATTAATATTCTTTTTAAATTATTACTCATACAATATTATACATTAGATATAGAAAAAAGATTACTTTTTAGTAACCCTTTTAGAAACTTTTTTTGGTTTTTCTTCTTTCTTTAGTAAGTCTCTTATTTCACTTAATAAAAGAACTTCTTCACTTTTTACAACAACTGTTTCTTTCTTTTCTTGTTTTTTCTTAAACTTATTGATAACTTTTATGACTGTAAACAAACATAATGCAACAATTAGAAAGTCAACTACGTTTTGTAAAAAACTTCCGTACATAATTTTAGCGTCCCTTACTTTTATACTAAGGTTGTTGAAATCATGTCCACCTATTATTATACCTATTAAAGGCATCATTATGTCATTAACAAGACTAGTTACAATTTTAGAAAATGCACTACCGATTATGACACCGACTGCCATATCAATGACATTACCTTTAGAAATAAACTCTTTAAATTCACTTATAAACTTTTTCATCATTCACACTCATACCCTTCTCTTGGATCAGACTTCATTTCTTCTAGTGATATACCAGCTAAATTTGAAACAACTTTTTCTGTGAAGTTTTTAACAACTTTGTATTCTTTGTCGTTTGTCCAAGAAGATTCACATTTTTGTATTCTTTCAATGTTACTGAAATTTGTGCAGTTATACCATTTTTCGTATCTTTCTTTGTTTTCTGTTGTTTGAGCCTCTTTGTAAACATAAGTGTTAACTTCAGTATAACTTATAACATTGTTGCCTTCCTTGTCGTAGTCGTATACTAGGTATTCAGTAAGTGTGTTGTAATCATTTGTATTAACTTTTTTACAAATAAGTGGATTTGTGTAGTCATTCTTATTTATAGCTGAAGTTTCTGTATTAGTTCCATTACCGTTATTTTCTTCGGTTTTTGAGTTACAACCAGTTAGTATAACGCTTAAAGTAAGTATTCCAATTAAAATCTTTGTTTTTTTCATCATTCTTTCTCCTTACATAGTTTATAATTCTATTTTACATTCGTTAACAAGAATAGTCAAGGGATATTTTCTGGTAGTTAAAAGCAAGCTAGTAATTGTTAGCTTGCCTTAAATATTAGGTTTCATTTGCTTTTGAAGAGGTGTCAAAATTATATTCAAATTCTTTTAAAAATAACTCATCAACACTTTCTTTTAGTATTTTGAAAACTAAATTTTTATTTCTTTGCCTACCACATTCTTCACTACTTCTAGACACTCTTCCACATAAAGTTACTTCTATTTTATCTTTTTCTAATAAATCAAGAAAAATATCAAAATCTTTAATCTTATAAAAGACTATTTTATAATACCTAAAGTATTGAGAGTTTTCTTTCTTCATTTTACTTGCATAGATAAGTGAAAGATTAGAAAGTTTTAACATTATTCTTTCTTCTAGTGAAGAAAAATCTATATAAGATAATTTTTCTATTAATTTCTTGTTCATATCATAAACAAGTAAATATATTCTTTTATCTTCCCTACTAACTTCTAATTTGAAATAATTAGAATTGATTAAAGTGAGGCGTCTAGTGCGCACTTCACCAAAAAGTTGAAACTTTCCTTCAAATTGTTTATCTTTCTTACCATACGTTTTGAGTAGTCTATTCATTTCAAAGTCATTTGGTCCATCAAATGATTTTGAAAACAATGATATTGGGTACCTACTAAATCTTGTGGTACATTTTAATTCAATACCGTTATAGTCTGGTAAATAGTCACTATCTGGCTTTTTACCAAGTTGGCTTTCAAAAGTTAAGCCAACTGAATTTGTGGTATTGTTTACACCCTTTATATATCCTTTTTTCGCGAGTTTTATAAACTCGCTTAATAATAATTCTTTTTCTTTTGTCATACGCTATTATTATATGAAAAAAAATATTAGAATTTGGTTATGGCAAATTTATAATATCATTTTTTACTAAAAAAGTCTAATATTTTTTATAATTTTATTTTAAAGTTTAAAGTTGACCCTTAGAGATCTTTAAAATACTTTGATATTTTAAGAAATATTAAAGTATAGTTTATCTATAAAAGGCTCATAACGGTCGCAAAAAAAGAACCGTTCAGGTTCTTGTTATGTCCATCATGGTGCACGCGAAGGGACTTGAACCCCCATGGATTTCTCCGCTAGATCCTAAGTCTAGTGCGTCTGCCAATTTCGCCACGCGTGCACAGTGGTGGACCCTGCAGGACTCGAACCTGCGACCGCACGGTTATGAGCCGTATGCTCTAACCAACTGAGCTAAGGGTCCAACGACTACTTAATCATACAATAAAATTATAAAAAAAGCAAGAGTTTTTTATACAAAAAATGTAAAAAATAGAAAAAGAGGAATTATTTATCCTCTAATCTACTTAATAAATCAATTTTAAACATTTCTTTTTGAGCATTAGCTTTAGATATCATTATGCCTTTATATGCTGTTAATTCAGATTTGTGACCATCCATTAAAATATCTTTTGGTTCAAGACCTGTTAACATAACTACATTTTGATCTTTATAAACAGTATAACTTAATTTAACTTTACCATAAACTTTTACAAATAGATTATCTGTAGGAAGTTGAAGTTCGTAGCTTTCTGTTTGTTCATGTTTATTAATACTTACAAGTTCTCCTAAAAAGTCCCCTTTTCTTAAACTTGGATAAAAATCAAACATTAACTTTTTATAAGCCATCATGTTATATTTTTTTAAACTTCTTTCTAACTTTTTAAAGTTATTTTCATCTAAATAATCTAATTCATAAGAGTTCATAGTTATATATCCTTTCTATTTTAGTATTTCATTTAATATAGTATTCATTATGTATATTTTTTCTTCTGGTATGTATATATAGTTACCATTTATTTTAAGTAAGCCTTTTTTTAGTAATGGTGTTATGTTAAATTCATCTTGGATATTAGTGTTATATTTATTAAAGAAAGATACTATGTCTATTCCTTTTAGTTTTCTTAAACCTAAGATTATTTCGTTTTCCATGTCTATTCTTTTAGGTATTACTAGTTCGTTATATCTATATTCATCCCTTAGGTATGTGTTAAAAC
>CAVITD010000005.1:0-19751 GCA_963645645.1 uncultured Eubacteriales bacterium | reverse complement strand
AAAGGAAAAATAAAAAACATTTACAATAAAGAAAAAATATTGTATAATATAAAACTAAATAAGGAGGGAAAAATATGTTAGAAACATTAAAAGCAATTAAAAGAACTCTTTTAACTGAAAACATTTATGAAGGGGATATATTCTTTTTACAAGACAAAAATGAAAATAGCTTTGAAAAAGCATATATTGCTAGTTACGCAATGCAAGAACCAATATGTGAAAGAAGAAGAGTATTATTTAAAACAGGTGATTCACCATATTATGTTAAAGAATTACTTACTGGCAAAAAAATACCAGTATTGTATCTAGAACGTCTAGACTATGATTTAGCAAAACCTGGACATTATTTTAAATTCAATATATCAAAAGACAAACTACCTGAATATTGTATAATTTTTGATAAAAGCTATGCCAATTTTCAAGCGTGTAATAACTTAGCTAAACGTGATTTAGATTATGTTAGAAAAACATTAGCTGATTACGAAAACGAAGATAAACTTTTAAATGAAAAAAAGAATACTCACTTAATAGACGAAATTATAAGTGAATGCTTAAAATATATTGAGATAGTAAGTGAAAAAAGATGTCAAAATGAAAAACGCGAAAATGAGGATGAAACAGCAAAAAGAATTTTAATTGAAAAATATCTTAACAGAAACTAAATAATCTTAAGCGCCAATGATAATTAAAATATCATGCGCTTTTTTATTTTTTCGTAAACAAGCCTGTATATTTATAAATTTTTTAATTAACTTTCCCAAAACTAGTGTATAATAAATATAAGGTGGTAATATGTTAACATTAAAAAATATTGATAAAAAAAAAAAAAAAGTAATACTAAGGGTAGACTATAACGTACCAATAAAGGGTGGTAAAATCTTAGACACCAACAAAATAGTCGAGTCTTTAGACACAATAAACTATCTACTTGATAACAATGCAAAAATAATAATAATGTCTCACTTAGGAAAAGTTAAATCTGAAACTGATATAGAAAACAATACACTTCTACCTGTAAAAGAAGTACTAAGTAAACTATTAAACAAAGAAATACTATTTAGTAAAGAACTTCAAGGTAAACATCTAGAAGAATTAGTATCTAACCTAAAAGAAAAAGATATCCTACTTTTAGAAAACACAAGAGTTATGGACTATCCAAACAAATTAGAAAGTAACTGTGACAAAGCGCTATCTCTATACTGGGCAAACTTAGGAGAAGTATATATTCTTGACGCTTTCGCTTCTTCCCACCGCGCTCATGCATCAACTACTGGAATACCCGAGTACTTACCTCATGCAGTAGGTTTCCTTGTAGAAAAAGAAATATCTGAACTTGATAAAATCAAAAACGAAACAAAAACACTTTTACTAGGTGGTGCTAAAGTATCAGACAAAATCGCCATGATTAAAAACTTACTTCCAACAACAGACAAAGTTCTAGTAGGCGGCGCCATGTGTGCAACATTCTTAAAAAGCGAAGGATACCAAACAGGTAAAACCTTTGTAGACGACGACTTAATTAACGAATGTAAAAGCCTTATAAAAACAGAAAAAATAGTATTTCCAGTAGACGTTGTAACTGATTCTGAAACAAAAGAAATAGACGAGATAACAGAAGACGACACTATTTTAGATATTGGTCCACTTACCATAGAAATGTTTAAAAAACAACTAAAAAACAAGCCACTTATCATAATGAATGGCACAATGGGTAAATATGAAGAGACAAAATACGAAAACGGTACAAAAGAAATAATAAACTACTTAAACGATAATTCTAGCAAAGTCATCGTGTTAGGTGGAGACGCTAACTCTGCCGCTACAAAATATAATTTACAAGCATACTATAAATCAACAGGTGGTGGAGCATCACTTGAATACCTAAGTGGAGAAGTTTTACCAGCTCTAAAAATAATGGAGGACTAATGAAAAAAATAATACTAAACCATAAAAGCTACTTGTCTTATGAAGAAATTACAAAGTATATAAAAGATATGAATAACTTGAATATTAAAGAAGAACTAATCATTTTTCCAAGCATAAACTATCTAGCTTTATTTAATAACTCAAAATACAAAGTAGGCGCTCAAAACTTTTATAGCTACAACTATGGCTCATACACAGGAGAAGTATGTCTAGAAAGCTTAAAAAGCATGAAAGTAAACTACACAATTGTATCTCATCCCGAAAGAATACTACTTAGACTTGACTCATACGAACAAATGAAAGACAAACTATTTAGAAGTCTTAACATGGGTTTCAAAACAATACTCTGTGTAGGTCACGATAACTCAATTAAAACAATAAAAAAAGAATTAAAGTTTTACCTAAAAGGTGTAGAATATGATAGCTTAAAAAACTTACTAATAGCTTACGAACCAGCTAGCCAGATAGACACCTCTACTGTTAACTTAAGTGAAATTGCATTTGCTACTGACTTCATAAAAAAATACATGAAAAAACACTATGAAACAGACACTCCTGTACTATATGGTGGAGGTGTAGCAAAAGAAAACATATCAGACACTCTAAAACTAACTGATGGTGTACTAATTGGAAAAATAAGCACCAACATTCAATATCTTAAAGAAATCTTAAAATCTATAGACTAGATTTTTTCTTTTTAGACAATTCATGCAACTTTTCATACACTTAATACATAATTAGACAAAACCCGCATTTTTATGTAGTATAATGAACTCATAAAATAAAAAGGGAGATACATATGAAAAAGAAAATTTTAGTAGTAGACGACCAAATTAGCATAGTAAACATGATTAAAGAATACTTTGCTAGCAGTAAGGAAGTAGAAGTAATAGACGAAGCATACGATGGGCTATCTGCTTGGGAAAAGATAGAAAAGAACAAATACGACTGCATCTTACTTGACCTAATCATGCCTAAAAAAGACGGATTATATGTATTAGAAAAAATCAAAGAAAAAAATCTTACACCAAATGTTATAGTAATAAGTGGTTATAACGAACAAGAAACAATAAGAAATGTAGGTGAATTTGGAGCAAAATACTTTATTCTAAAACCAGTTGACTTTACTGATTTAGAAAGAAGAATACTAGACGCTACTAAAGAAAGAAAACACCTTACTGCAGTAAACTTACTTGAAAAATCACTAGACGCCTCAATTACAAAAGTCTTGCATGACCTAGGAATACCTTCTCACATAAAAGGCTACCAATACATAAGAGACGCAATAAAATTTGTCTATAACGAACCCAAACTAATCGGTGGAATAACAAAAGAATTATATCCACTAGTCGGAGAAAAATACTCAGTAAGTAATTCAAGAGTAGAAAGAAGTATACGTCATGCAATAGAAATATCTTGGAATCGTGGCGACTGGGAACTAATGGAAGAAATATTTGGCCACTCAGTAGACATAGACAAAGCTAAACCAACTAACAGCGAATTCATAGTAACAATTGCAGACAAACTAAGACTAGACACCTTAAAAGTATCAAACTAAGCATTTTAAAAGTGCTTTTTTCTCTTTTTAACCTAAATTACTTTAAAAATAACTAAACTTGTGCTAAAATAACTTTAGTAGGTGAAATATGAAAAAGATTATTGTTTTAATATTAGATGGCTATGGAATAAATAAAAGTGACTTTGGAAATGCAATAAAAGAAGCGAAAACTCCAGTAATGGATAAACTTCTAATGATGTATCCAAATTCAGAACTAGAAGCAAGTGGTACTTTTGTAGGCTTACCTAAAGGACAAATGGGTAACTCAGAAGTAGGACACATGACTATCGGTAGTGGTAGAGTTACTCCGCAGCCTCTAACATACATAAATGAAAAAATAAAAAACAAAGAGTTCTTTGATAACGAACTATTAAATAGCACAATAGACTATGTACTAGAAAACAACTCAAACCTTCACTTAATAGGTCTACTTTCAAACGGTGGAGTTCATTCAAGCATAAACCATTTCTATGCAGTTCTAGCATTAGCTAAAATGAAAGGCTTAAAAAATGTAGTACTAGACATAATCACAGACGGAAGAGACACACCAACAAAAAGTGGAATAGACTTCGTCACAGAATTCATGGACAAAGCAGACAAACTAGGTATAGGCTGTATAAGCACAATAAGTGGTAGATACTATGCAATGGATAGAGATAACCGTTGGGAAAGAATAAAAAAATCCTATAACGCAATAGTATACGAGTCAGGAAATAACTTCCCTAATTACAAAGTATGCTTTAACGAACACTATAAAAGAAATATAACAGACGAATTCATAAACCCAAGCGTAATCACACCAGGTAAATCTATTAAAGAAAACGACGCAGTTCTATTTATGAACTATCGCCCTGAAAGAATGAAAGAATTAATAGACGCACTAACAGACAAAAACTTCAAAATGTTTAGAACAAAAAGTTATGAAAACGTTAAATTTGTTTCCCTATTTAATATACACAAAAAAATACCTTTTGCTTTTGAAACAACTAAACCAAATAACACTCTAGGAGAATACCTAATGGAGTTAGACTATACTCAAGCAAGAATAGCAGAAACAGAAAAATACGCACACGTAACACACTTCTTTGATGGTACAAAAGACTTAAATAGTCCTAACATAGAAAAATTCCTAGTGCCTTCTCCAGACGTTCCAACATATGACATGAAACCAGAAATGAGTGTAGGAGAAGTAACAAGCACAGTTTTAAAAGAAATAGAAAACGACTATGATTTCATACTTGTTAACTTTGCAAACCCAGATATGGTCGGACACACAGGAAACTATAAAAGAGTTGTAGACGCAATAGAAATATGTGATTTCTGCTTAGGAAAAATATACGAAAAAGCTAAAGAACACTTCTATGAACTAATAATAACGGCCGACCACGGTAATGCAGAAAAAATGCTAAATAGAGACAAAACACCAATAACAAGTCATACAACTAGCAAAGTTCCATTCATAATTTGTAATGACGAAATAAAACTAAAACCAGAAGGAACTCTAGCAGACATCGCACCAACTATAATAGACTTGTACGAAATTAAAAAACCAGACGTAATGACTGGAGAAAGCTTAATAATAAAAGAAACTGAATAACCAAATTCAGTTTTTTCAAAAAAAGGAGAAATAAAAATGAATGAATTATATAATTCTCGCTACATGCCATTATCAAGTGATGTAGAACTAAAAGAAGTTCAAGAAAAAATACTAAAAGGTATAGACCTAACACTAAAAGAAAAACTATTACTAGGTAGAGATAATACTATTAGACAAATAGGCAATTATGTTTTAAAAGAAGATCACGTATATCGTTTAGTAAATGAAGAAACCTATAATAAATATTTACAAACTGGATACGTATATGGAAATAATGAAAATGATGAATACATAGAATATATAGAAGATGGAAAAACATACAATAATAATAGAGGTGTAGACTGGTATCTAGGTGGCGCTTCATTAAAATATGGAACGATCTTATTAGAATGTCCAGCATATAAAGAGTACTTTACTCCTGCGTATGATAACGGATGCCATATGTCCTTTGATCCATTAGTAAGACACATGAAATCATCAGGATATAAAAAACCAGTGCCAATGGAATTGATAAATGTAATAGATCTAAAAGAATTAAACGACTACAACAGAAAAATGTAAACATCGGCGAAAAAGCGGCGAAAAAGCGGCGAAAAAGTGGCGAAAAAGCGGCGAAAAAGTGGCGAAAAAGCGGCGAAAAAGTGGCGAAAAAGTGGCGAAAAAGAAAAACTTTTTCACCACTTTTTCTATTTTTTGCAAATCTTCCAAGAAGAACTACCGGATTTAGCATCGTTATAAATTTCGTTTTCTTTTTTTAAGATAGATAAAAGATACTTAACACGATTAATTTTATTTTTTTTACTTAATGAAGCAGGAAGCTTATCATCTAAAAATGAAATTATCTCTTTTCTGCTTGCTTCACCATATTGGCTGATGTATTTTAAAATCATTTCTTTATAAAAATCATTTTCCAGTCCTCTATTGTAAACATATTCTTTTTTCTGACCAGTTACTAAAGCAATATCTGAACAAATAAATATATTTGGATATCTTCCTTCTATTAATTTATCTTTTCTCAAATAATTTGCTTGCTCTTTAGTAATTTTAAGTTTTTTCTGAACTCTATCTAATAACATTACCTTTTCTATATCCAAATTAGTTTTTTCAAATAAAATTCTACTGTACTTTTCATCTATAATTTTTCCGTACAAAGTTACACTAACGTGATTTATTACACTAAAATCATAATCTGGCATAGGAAAGTATTTTTCTTTTTGTATATTATAAACTCTTTTTATGCCGCTTCCAGCAGTGTCTATCATATTTAAATTAACCATAGCAGCAGCTAAAAAAGAATTCCTGTAATATGGAGAAGAAAACCCTGGCTTTAAGACAACATCTATTGATTTTGGAATAAAATTGCCCTCGTTACTGATTATAATTTTGTCTTTGAATTCACAAACAACAATATCTCCTCTAATTCTATAATTTTGATGAACTATGCAGTTGTTCAGTAATTCACGTAGTATATATCCGTCATATTGATCAACTTCATTAGGAAAAAGACTATTATCATTTACCATATATCTATATCTTAAGTTTCTAATTTTTTGTTTAAGCTTTTCTACATTTAAAATGAAAGGAATACCAAAATGCTGATAATCAATGATTTCGTATTCATCACATAATTTCCATGTCATTCTAGGAGTGTAACCATTCATTAAATAGTCATAATTGCTATCTCCTAAAAGAAGCATACAAGCCATAGTGATTTTTCCGTTTATTGTAAGTTTAGCCTTGTTTAAAAAGTCAATATCTGATAAATTATCAATTTCATTTGCCAAATTGTTTCCAGCATATTTGACTTTATATTGTTCTCTTGCAATTTTAATTGCTTCTTTGTTTAAATTATCTATCGACGCTTCTTCAAGTATTTGTCTTGACCAATCATAATTAGCCGTATTTAAAATTCGTTCAACTTTATCAGGGGTAAGTGGAACTAAAGATTCACCACTTCTTCCATATGGATAACCTTTCCAATTAATTGGACTGCCACAAGCGGCAGGTATTTGAAACATGATAACCCTTTTTCCGTCTTTTATTATTTCATATATTTCAATAAAAGTAATATTATCAGTTGTGTTATCAGCAATTTGTTTTTTTAACTCATTAAAGTTGCCATCATTGTAAAAATTAGTCCCTGTTATATTGTGAGTTTTATCTTCTACACCGAAAATCAGCCATGAATATTGCTTGTCTTTTAAATTTGCTTCATTTCCTAAAGCTGAAAAGTATTTTCCTAATTTATCAACATCAAAGCCGTTCATAGCTTGTTTAAACTCAATGCTTTCATTTTCCCATTTATCAAGTATACCATTTAAGGTATTAAGTAGTTCACTATCTGACATATACATAACACTGACCTCCTAAACCAATTATAACAGATTTCTTGATATAAAGATATAAAAATCAAAGAAAAACAGTAGATATATAAGAAAAGTTATTTCTTAAGTATATCCATCACATGACTACTTGTCCCTAAAAACTCATACTTTTCACAAATACTAAAGTGATATTTCAAGTAAAGATTAAACTCCTTTTCATTCAAACTATTAATCTCTCTTCTAAAATAATCAGTAAGCCCATCTTGACTAATAATCTTTTCTCTAACTAACTCACATTCATTCTTTAACTTATCTATCTCTTCCATTGTAACAAAACTATATAAATCATTTTCCTTACTTACAACGTGAAACTCATCATTAACACTTCCATTTTCAAAAGCAGATTTTATATTCTTATCAATAAACCCATGTTTCATAATAGCATAATCATTCATATAATAACTAATAAAAATATAACCATTATCTTTAACAACTCTTTTAGCTTCATTTAAAGCTTTCACTTTATCTCCAAAACTAATCAAATGATACATTGGCCCAAATAAAATAACCACATCAAAACTATTACTTTTAAATCTACTTAAATCTATAGCATTCCCTAAATAACTCCTAACACTAGGACAATTCTTTTCTATCATTCTTAAATTATGTTTAACTAACTCAACAGCTGTTACGTCATACCCTAAATTACTAAAGTACATACTATACCTTCCAGTACCTGCACCCACATCTAGTATCTTCACGTTTTTAAAATTACTTAAATATATATTAATATACTTTATAGCAGTCTCAAACTCAACTATCCCATGCCTTCTACTAAGCCTTTTATCTTCATTAAATTTATTATAATAATTAACTAGTTCTCTTTCATTCATTCTTTGTCACCTACACTATAATAACAAATTTCTTAAAAATATTGAAGAAAAAAGTTGAAATTTTAAGAAAAAGTGGTAAAATTATATACAGTTAAATGTTTTGATTAGGACACGACTAATAATAATTATTTACTAAGCGAATTGTGTATGGTGTAAGACAATTAAATAACTTATTAGTTACTACCTATGAACAGGACTCGAAAGATGTTCCCGGGGTAAAACCTCGTTATTCAAATAAAGTTAAAAATGGATGGTACCGTGTCAAGCACTCCTTTAAAGGGGTGTTTTTTTCATTTAACAAAGAGAAAGGAAGATAAAAATGATAAACATTAAAGAAAACGAAAAACTAAGTGTAATGAACCACTCATGTGCCCATTTACTCGCGCAAGCAGTACAGCACCTATACCCAGATGCTAAGTTCTGGGTAGGCCCAGTTATCGAGGAAGGTTTTTACTATGACATTGACCTAGGCGACACTGTAATAAAAGAAGAAGACTTAAGTCTAATAGAAAAAGAAATGAAGAAAATCGCTAAAGACGGAAAACGTATAGTAAGACACGAACTTACAAAAGAAGAAGCTTTAGAAAGATTTAAAAATGACCCATATAAAATAGACTTAATTAGTAGAATGGACGAAAATAGTACTGTAATTAGTTGCTATACTCAAGGAGACTTCACTGACCTTTGTAGAGGTCCACACGTTGAAACAGTAAAAGAACTAAAATACTTTAAACTTTTAAAAGTAAGTGGAGCATACTGGAAAGGTGATGCTAAAAATAAAATGCTTCAAAGAATATATGGAGTATGCTTTGATAACGAAGAAGATTTAAACACTTACCTTACAGAACTAGCTGAAGCTAAAGAAAGAGACCACAGAAAAATAGGTAAAGATTTATCAATATTCATGACTAGTGACTTAGTTGGTAAAGGAATGCCTTTATGGCTTCCAAATGGCGCTATCATAAGAAAACAACTAGAAAACTACATCTATGAAAAAGAAAGAAAAATGGGCTACTTACACGTATACACTCCATGTGTTGGAACAACTGAACTATATAAAACAAGCGGACACTGGGATCACTACAAAGAAAATATGTTCCCAATGATGAAAGTAGACGATGAAGAATTTGTACTTCGTCCAATGAACTGCCCACATCATATGCTAATCTATGCAAATGACTTACACTCATATAGAGACTTACCAATAAGAATAGGCGAATTTGCAACAGACTTTAGATACGAAGCATCAGGTGCAGTAAAAGGCTTAGAAAGAGTAAGATGTATGTGTCAAAACGATGCTCACTTATTTGTAACTCCTGAACAAATAAAAGAAGAATTCAAAAAAGTAGTATCACTAATACTTGATGTATACAAAGACTTTGGTTTTAAAAACTATAGTTTCAGACTTTCATTAAGAGACCCACTAGATAAAGAAAAATACTTTGATGATGACGAAATGTGGAATACTGCAGAAGACAAACTAAGAGAAGTATTAAATGAATATGGCTGCCCATATGAAGAAGCAATTGGAGAAGCCGCATTCTATGGTCCTAAACTAGACGTTGAAGTAAAACCAGCAGTTGGACCAGAAGTTACACTTTCTACTTGCCAATTAGACTTCTTACTTCCTAGAAGATTTGACCTATCATACATAGACAAAGATGGTCAAAAGAAAACTCCAGTAGTTATTCACCGCGCTATATTTGGAACATTTGATAGATTTACTGCATTCCTAATGGAAGAAACAAAAGGTGCTTTCCCATTATGGCTATGCCCAACTGAAGTTAACATAATTCCAGTAAACAATGACTATCACTTAGAATACGCAAAAGAAGTATATAAAGACTTAGACGAGATGAACGTAAGAGTTAACCTAGACGATAGAAACGAAAAACTATCATACAAAATGAGAGAAAGTCAAACAAAGAAAAATCCTATAACTTTAATTTTAGGAGACAAAGAAGTAGAAAGTAAAACTATTAGTTATAGAAAATTTGGTAGTACTGAAACATATACTCTTCCAAAAAACGATTTCTATAAGTTAGTAAAAGAAACAATAGACGAAAGAAAACAAAACATATAATAATTGTATTAAAAATTAAAAAACGAAGAAAAAGGTGTAACATAAATGGGAAAAAAAGCAAAATCAAATGTAATAGATTTAAATGAACTTAAAGAAATCATGATGCCAAGCCCTGAATTGCAGTTAAGAAAGACCAAAATTGAAAACAAACTTAGTGAGGAATTAAAAGCTAACAATAAATTATTTGCTATAATTATAAATAAAATTAAAATGTTAAAAAAGTATAAAGTAATAATTACAAGATATTATATATTAGCTATACCAAAAAAGAATTTACATGTAAAAGTTAATGTTGTTGTAGCTCACTTTGATAACGTTTATGATACATGCTTTATTAATGAAGAAGGAAAATATTATCTTGGAACATTTGATAATTCAATTGGCATTTATACACTTTTATTGTTAGCTAAGCAAGATAAGATAGACAATACAATTTTTGCTTTTACAGACTGTGAAGAAACTAATATGAAAGGAATTAAATCATTATATAAAAGTCTTGATAAAAGATTTAAACAAAAGAAAATTCGTTATTACGTTTTAGATGTAACAGAAGAAGATGTTATTGAAAGTACAACTTTAGAAAATTCTAATTTTCAAATTGAATTTTTAAAAGATATTAAACAAATAGCCAATAAAAATTGTGGATATGATGAATCAGCATTTCTTCTAAACAATACTTCAGCACTAACTTGTAGTATCTGTTCTGTACTGAAAATGAGAAATGCAGAAGACTTTTGTCATAATAAAAATGGTAACTATATAAAGAAAGGAAATTTAGAAAAATATTATAATAACATTTGCAAGATATTAGAGAGGTAAAATATGAAAGAAGTAACAGTAATTGAATTAGAAAAACCAAATTCTTATGTATTAACAACACCAGGAGAATTGGTATATCTATTAGATTGTAATAAAAATGAACTACAAAAAGCAGTGACAGAATTAAAAAACGCAAAAAAAGAAATAGTAAAGAACAATACTACTGATTATATGACATCATTAGCGATAATTCCAACTTACAATTGTAATTTAAGGTGTATATATTGCTATGCCAATGGCGGAAGAGAAAATCAAAGTATAGACTTTAATACAGTGAAAAAGGCAATTGATTATAAGAAAAAAGAAAAACCAAACGCAAAGACTTTAGACTTATATTTAGTTGGTGGTGGGGAGCCATTGTTAAATTTTGATTTAGTAAAAAAATAGTTAAATATGCTGATACACAATTTGAAGAAGTTATCGTAAATGTGGTTACAAATGGGACTGGGACAAAGGAAGTAATGGATTGGTTAATAGATAGAAAGGCTAACATTAGAGTGTCATTTGATAGCATAACTCAGGCGAAACAAAGACCATTTAGTTCTGGAGCAAATTCGCATGACATCGTTATAGATAATATTAAATATTTAATTTCACATGATGCTAATGTAATGGTTCAATGTATCATAACTTCCTATTCGGTAAACAAAATGCAAGAAATAGTAAAAGAATTAGAAAATAATAATGTAAAAGTAGTTAAATTTGAACCATGTTTAATGACAGATGTTTCACGAGGTGAAAAAAACTTACAACCAGACCCTAAATTATTTGCAGAAAAATTAGTGGAAATCATTGAGTACGTTGCAAATAACAATATTGATTTGATGATAGATACTGGATATTTCTCAAAACCTATGGATGGTTATTATTGTGGTATGGCAGATGGAAATTTTACAATAACTCCTGAAAGTATGATAACATCATGTGTAGAGGTAAGTAGAAAGAATGAACCATACTCTGACAAGGTTATGATTGGAAAAATAGAAAACTCTGTAATGCTAAACAATGATAACATAAATTTCTTGAAAAAATTACATTATAAAAACCAATGTGGTGGTTGCTGCAAATGTGAATTCAGATTTATTTGTTTAGGAGGTTGTCCAATGGCGAATATTTGGCAAAATGGATTGCCTTTAACAAAATCGCAATTTACGTGTATAGTTGAACATATATTTTTACCAAAAATACTGACAAAAATGATAGAAAATGATAAAATAATAAATGTAATGTGCGAAGATCCATTAATAAGTTTTGAGTAAGGTAGGTGAGAAACGTGAAAAAAGTGGTGTTAAAGTGGAAACCTAAAATGGTGGTTTCAAAATCACATCCGGGTTGTTGTACACAAAACGGTGGATGCGGAAAAAAACATGGATAGAATTATTCTATCCATGTTTTGAAAGGAAAAGTGAAAATGACAAGATTAGATATAGAATTAGTAAATAGGCAAATTTGTGAAACTAGAAGTAAAGCACAAATGGAAATAAAAAACTCTAACATTTTAGTTAATGGAAAAACAATTACAAAGCCTGGCTTTGATGTAGAAAGTACTGATGTTATTACTCTAAATCATGAAGTACTTAAGTATGTTTCAAGAGGTGGACTAAAGTTAGAAAAAGCATTAAATGACTTCAATATAGACTTAACTAATAAAACAATGCTAGATATTGGTGCGTCTACTGGGGGTTTTACTGACTGTGCACTAAAAAATAATATAAAAGAGGTAATTTGTGTTGATGTAGGAAGTAACCAATTGGACGAAAGGCTTAGAAAGAATGAAAAAGTACATGTATTTGAAAATACTGATATAAGAAACTTTGATAATCTTCTTTTATCAAAAGTAAACTTAATAACGATAGACATTTCGTTTATCAGCGTAACAAAAATTATAGATAAATTGAGTACTATAAATGCAAAAGAAATAATCTGCCTTATTAAACCACAATTTGAATGTGGAAAAACTATTGCTGATAAATACAAAGGAATAGTACTTGATAAAGAAGTTCATGAAAATGTAATAAAAAATGTTGTTAACGCCTTTAAAGAAATAAACTACAACTTAAAAAACATAACATTTAGTCCAGTAAAAGGTGGAAATGGAAATATAGAATACTTGGCATATTTTACAAAGGAAGAAATTAACAGCACAATTAATTTTAAAGATTTAGTTAGTACTACATTTAAGAGAATGAAATGAGGCATACATGTTAATAAAAGGAAAGAATTATAAAACTTTAGAAACAAACGTAATAACAAGTAATCAAGAAAATTACATTATTGATAACCTTGATATAAATTTTATAGTTGTTTTAAACTATAACACCAGCATAGAAGAAAAACTTTTAAAAATGTCTAAAGGAAACAATATCATAACAGTAGACAAAGATAATATGCTAAGTATTGAAAATGGTATATTTAATTTTCATGGCCCAAAAGAATTTACAATATTTGAAGAAGGTAATATACATAAGTTAAATAATAAAATTTTTTTGAAAGAAAAATATAGCAAAATAACTAATGCACAAGAACTAATGAATTTCATGAATAAATATATCTTATATGGTTGGAAGAGTATTAATAACGAAATACATCTATCTAATTTAAAAAACATTAAAACTGAATATAAAGTAAATACACTAGACGAAATACTAACGTATGGTTTAGGTACTTGCATTGAACAAGTTAAGTTAGAAAAAGACTTTTTTGATAAACAAAACATTGAAAATAAAATATATTGTGAAGTTTCTCCTTCTAAAGATGAAAACAAAATGCACACTTTCTTGCTTTATAAAGAAAATGATAATTGGTATCACTTTGAACACTCAGATAAATCAAAAAGAGGAATACATGAATACAAAAGTATAAACGATGCACTAGAGAGTATTAAAATTGATGGAAGAATATTAAAGTGTATAAATGAAATAGAAGATAATATTACTTTAGAAGAAGTAATTAATAAAGTTCTAAACTAAAAAAGGATAATTATTTAATAAATTATATAACAAATTCTCTGTAATGTATTTTAAGTTTTAAGATGATTGGATAAACAAAATATATGAAAAAGACCTAGGGCTTCAAAAGTTTCCTAGGCACATCTCGATATATAATATACACTATTTACAGGTAAAATGCAATACTTTTAAATAAAATCATTAAATAAAAAAGCAATTAGAGAGATTTGCTCATCTATAAAAAGCTAGCAATTACATAAAAAAGAGTCTCACATATTGAGACTTTTTAATTATCTAGTAAATCTTCTATATTACATCCTAATACTTTTGCTAATTTATATAAGGTTTCTCCTTGTGCCTTATTTATATCATTTCTCCTTTGCTCATACATCTGAATAGAACGGAGTTTCACATCAGCTAATTTAGCTAGTTTACTTTGAGATAAACCACTTGCTTGCCTTACTATTTTTAAATTTGAAACTTCTTCATTATCAAAATATGTATTTGCAATATCAAAAAATTTAGTTATATCTGCTTCATGCAAAGTTGAATACATGTTTAACACTTCTTCAATTGGTAAGTATTTATTAATTTTATAAAAAGAATATCCTTTTGCTTGCTGATAATGTGCTATTACCCATCCAGCCCAATAGTATCTGTCTTTATCAATTTTTTCCCTAGTTGGTATATTTTTTTTACCATTATAAATTTCATTCAAATAATCTAATGCAGAGCAAGTAAGATATTTAGGATTTCCTTTTTCAATTTGTTTAGCAACATTTGAATTAACGAATGTATTCCAAAAAATAATAGGATTTATTTTATTGTCAGTTGCATGTTCAAACATAATTCCCAAGTTTTCTGCTACATAAGGTAAATACGATTTATTATATGATTGAATCGCCATCTTTTAACCCCTTTCTTATAATATCTATAACAAATATATCATTAGTAAGTTGCCCAGACTTCCTTGTATTATATAAATATTCTTCTCTTGCTTTTTCATCTCTTACTTTTCTCTTTGTAAAATATTCTAGCCTGTTTGCAGTTTCAAAACCCTCAAAATGAAGTCTATCAAATGCTTTATTACTTATAATTACAACTTGTTTTCCTAAATTACCTAGTTCCATAGCTTGACTTAATTGTCTAACGGATATTGTATTATTTACAAAGTCTCTTGCAAAACTAAAATAAGAATCATCCGCCCTATATCCTATTACTATATCGTAATTATTTACATCAATATAAAAGTTTTTAAGTAAATACTCACTTGCTTGTACTGAAATTTCACTACTTAAATCAAAAGTTCTAAACTTTAATAGTATAGCCATCCAGTTCAATATAGAATATTTTTTATCTGTTAAATCTAAAATTTTAATTTCCTTTAAATCAATAGAATACTTATTTACAAAACCATTACTTTCATTACTAGTACATGACCATTCCTTAGCTAACTCAATATTCTCTGTACAATAAAACCCAAAACCATAATCATTATGAGCTTTACCACCATGATAATAAGGTTTCTCAATAATATCTTCTGAACCGTGATATATAATTATCTTTGACATATTATCCTCCTTTAACTAATATGATTATATCATTGTAATGATATAAAGTCAAATTATTCTTTTATTAAACTGTAAACCTATATAATAATCTTACTATAGATAAATCCACTATATTGTAGTATAATACAAGAAAAGAAGGTGTTTAACAATGGAATATTTAGATATTTATGATGAAAACAAAAAGAAAACAGGAAAAATTATAGTAAGGGGAGTAAAACCAGAAGAAAATGAACATATTTTATTATCAATAATTTTTATTAAAAACAGTGAAGGAAAATACTTAATTCAAAAAACATCAAAAAAAAGGAGGACATTATAGTTCTACTGGAGGACATGTTGGAAGTAATGAAGACTCTAAAACAACAATACTAAGAGAATTAAAAGAAGAATTAGGCCTAACAGTTAATAGTGATGAAATCAGATACATGGGAGACATTTTATTAGGAATCCCCATTGCAGACGTCTACTATTTAGAAAAAGACATTAATTTAAAAGATTTAAAATTACAAAAAGAAGAAGTTAGTGAAGTTTCATATATGACTAAAGATGAAATTCTAAATTTAATTGACAATGAAAACTTTACTAAGTCACATGGTAAAATACTAAAAAAAATATTTTTAAAACTATCATTAAGGAGAATATTATGAAATATTTAGGAAGTCAAATATTAGATACTGAAAGAACTTTATTAAGACCAACTATAGAAACAGACTTATATATTTTATGGAAAATATTAGGTAATAAAGAAGTATCAAAATACTATTTAGTAGGTAAATATAACACAAATTGGTTAGATGAAAAGAAGTGGCAATATAAAAAACTAGAACGAGCCCTTAATAAAGATGTATTTCAGTGGACAATTGTATTAAAAGAAACTAATGAACCTATTGGACAAATATGTTGTCAAAGCATTTTAGAAAAACCTGACTACATAAGAGATTTAGGTTGGTTTATAGATAAACCTTTCCAAGGAAAAGGTATAGGTACAGAAGTATCTAAAAAAGTAGTAGACTACATGTTTAAAGAAGTAGGGATAGATAAAATAGAAACATGTGCAGCAATAACTAACCCCGCTTCATGGCGTCTTATGGAAAAGATGAATTTTAATAAAACAGATAAAACAGTTAAAATAAAATATACATTTTTAGAAAATGAAGAAGAATGTATTTGTTACGAAATCACAAGAGATGAATATTTAAATAATATAACAAAACTTAGAAAATAAAAGGAGTAAAGTAAAAATGAAAGTATCAAATATAGGATTAATCGGAACAAAAATCAAAAATTTAGATGAACAATTTCCAGTTCAAGATATATTATTACAAACTGGACAACTTTTACAATTTTCAAGTGGAATTTATGCCTATGGGCACATACCATACTTGTTAAAAAAGAATATTAATGAAGTTATCATAAATACTCTAACTAAATATGGATGTTCATTAATAAATCTTCCACTTTTGCAGCCTGAAAATATATGGATTAGCTCAGGAAGATTAGAAAAGTATGTTAGTGAAGACGTTATGTTTAGGTGTCTTACCGACAAAGGAAATTTTTGCCTTGCTCCAACAGCAGAAGAAGCAGTAGTAGAATTTGCAAAACCAAGATTAACTTCATATAAAAACTTACCAACTACTTATTTTCAAATTGGAGAAAAATTTAGAAATGAGATTAGAACGAGAGGTTATTTGTTAAGAGGTAAATCTTTTGAAATGATGGATGCATATAGTTTCGGAAAAGACAAAAATGAATTAGATACCGAATATGAAAGAATGAAAAACGCTTATTTAGAAATATTTAATGAATTAGGATTAAATGTTCAACCGGTAGGTGCTGACAGTGGCGCTATAGGTGGGTCGAAATCAGAAGAATTCATGTGTATTTCAAACATAGGTGAAGATAACATTTTGTATGATAAAACTACTGATAAATTAATAAATAGTGAACTTTTAGATAGATCAGATGCACAAGAATACATAGAAAAAACTTATGGTATCAAAGACTTAAATAATTTAGAATCAAGAAAAGCGTGTGAGTTAGGACACATTTTTGAATTAGGAGAGAAGTATTCCAAAAGTATGAATGCAACATATATTGCAAGTGATGGAAAACCAAAATATTATAGTATGGGATGTTACGGAATAGGCATTTCAAGAACACTAGCAATGATTTATGAAAATAGCATCATAAAAAACGAAAAAAACGAATTCATGAGTATATCACTTCCAATTAATATCACACCATACTCATTATATTTAATTGCTAAAACTGATGATAAAGATAAATTAGCATATGCAGAAAATCTTTATGAATTATTAATTAAAGAAAGAGTAAAAGTACTTTTTGATGATAGGGATTATCTAAGTATAGGAGCAAAATTAAAAGATAGTAAAATTACTGGAACACCATATACTTGTGTTTTAGGTAAAACATTAGAAGAAGGATACATTACTATCGAAAATAATAAAACAGGGGAAAAAACAAATATTGATACAAATAGTTTTATTAATATTATGAAATGTTTTGAAGAAAAACGAAAAAATAAAATAAGTTTAGAAGATATTATTAATACCAAAATAAAATAAATCATTAAAAATCCAACTTTTTCCAAAAAAACACTTGATTTTAATAAAAAGTAGTAGTAAAATCTATATTAATTTATTTTTTGAGGAGGACAACATGGAAGATTTAAGAAGTTCTAAATTATTTGCTAATGAAATACACAGATGCAAACATATAGCTTGCTTAACTTTTTCATGCCGCCACTTCAATAAAATAAGTAGGACTAACGACGACTAAGCCTGTGCGCTCATGCCGTCGTTTTTGTTTACCCAAAGTTAGGAGGTGTTATTTTGGAGGTAAAGGATTTATTAAAAAAATATAGTGAGTATAGTTTAGAAGGTTCTAGTGATATTCTAAAGGCTTACAACTACGCTTCAGAATTACATAAAGGCCAATTTAGACAAAGTGGTGAACCTTATATATCACACCCACTAAACGTTGCTTACATTCTAGCAGAAATGCATGCAGACAAAGACGCAATATGTGCTGGACTCTTACATGATACTTTAGAAGACACTAATACTACTAAAGAAGACATCGCTCACTACTTTAATCAAGACGTTGCAAACCTAGTAGATGGTGTAACTAAAATATCTAAAATGAATTTTTCATCAAAGCAAGCACAAAACTATGCAAACACTAGAAAAATAATAACAGGTATAACTGAAGATGTAAGAATAATTATTATCAAACTTGCAGACAGACTTCACAACATGAGAACACTTGAATATAAAAGTGAATTTAAACAAAAAGAAAATTCACTAGAAACAATGGAAATATTTGTCCCTCTTGCATACTACATTGGAGCATACAGAATAAAAAGTGAATTAGAAGACATTAGTTTAAAATATCTAAAACCAGATATGTATGAAAAAATATTAGAAAAAAAGTTAAAAGTAGAAAGTAACAGTAAAGACATAATTAATGAAATGCTACACAAAATTGAAACGATATTAAAAGACAAAAACATTCCAAATGAAATAAAAGTAAGAACAAAAAACATATATGGAATATATAAAAAAATGAATGAAGGCCAAAAACTAGTCGACATACATGACTTAATTGCTTTTAAAATAATGGTAGAAGAAGTAGAAAAATGTTATTTAACTCTATATTTAATTCACAAAGAATATCCACCAATGAACGAAAAATTTAAAGACTATATAGCAAATCCAAAAACAAATATGTATAGAAGCTTACATACAACAGTATTTGAACGTCACGGTAGATTAATTCAAACACAAATAAGAACATTTGAAATGGATAAAATCGCTTCATTTGGACTAACAGCATATTGGGATATTGAAAAAAACAAAGCAAGAGATGTAATGCAAAATGACTTAAAAGAAAAATATCAATTCTTCAAATCTCTAACAGAAATAAATTCAATGTTTGGAGATAATCAAGAATTTGTAAGTCAAGTGAAAAAAGAATTATTTGCTGATAAAGTTTATTGTTACACTACTAAAG
>CAVITD010000004.1:0-2229 GCA_963645645.1 uncultured Eubacteriales bacterium | reverse complement strand
GGTGGTAGTGTATGAAACTATTCACACTACCTTTATGTGAAGTAGGTAATATTATGGATTATGGTAAAATTAAAAGAGAAGCAAGAAAGAATTTAAAGAGAAACTATTTTAAGAATGTTTTGATGGTTTTTATATGTTCGGTTATATTATATGGGGGATTTACTTTAACTAATAAGAATATTTTAAATGTAGACTTAACTAATAAAGATAATGTAGATAAAGTAAATAATTATAAAGAAAATTCTGAAGTATTAGATGAGTTACTTAATAAGAGTGATACTGAAAAGAAGTATGAAGATTATGTAAAAAATAAGTATAATCATGGAGTTTTATCAAATATTATAAATGAAGTGACAAAAACAAATTCAGTAACATTTAGTTTATTAAATGGTATTAATAAGATTTTAGGTGGTAAACTAAGCGCGGCGATTATTATAATTATTGGCAATATTTTAGTTGTTTTGTTTAGAGTGTTCTTTATTAAAGTTTTAGAAATTGGAAAGAATAGATATTTTTTAGAAGAAAGAAGATATAAGACAGAGTTAGATAGTTCACTATGTGTGTATAAGGGTAAGAAAAACTTTAAATTAAGTATAACCTTACTTAAAAAGGATATCTATTTGTTCTTATGGTGTTTTACAATAGTAGGTTTCTTTATTAAGCTTTATGAGTATTCAATGGTTAGTTATGTGCTAGCTGAAAACCCTAATATTACTAGTAAAGAAGCGTTTAGGTTATCAAAAGAATTAACTAGTGGAGAAAAGTTTAATATGTTTAAGTTAGATTTATCTATTTTGGGTTATAGAATACTTGGTTTTTTAACGCTTGACTTGTTTAACATATTTTATACTAATGTTTATAAAGAAACTCTTTATAGCGAATTATACATGAATTTAAGAATTAAAAAAGATACTTTAGATTTGGGATATTTATTAAATGATAAGTGTTTGGAAGTAGAAACTATTAGTGATAGTAAGTGCCCTTGTGCTTATAAAAGAGAGAGTATATTTAATGTAGATTATGATAAAAATTATACTTTAACTTCATACATTTTGTTATTCTTTACATTTAGCTTTATTGGATGGAGCTGGGAAGTAGTTTTACACTTAATTAATGATGGAGTGTTTGTTAACCGTGGAACGATGTACGGGCCTTGGCTACCTATTTATGGATGGGGTGGACTTGCAATTTTAGTTTTGTTAAAAGGTTTTAGAAAGCATCCTTGGAAACTATTTATTATGTCTTTCTTAACCTGCGGGGTAATAGAGTACACTACTGCATGGTATTTAGAGACTTTTAAACATTTAAGGTACTGGAATTATAGTGGGTACTTCCTTAATATAAAGGGTAGAGTTTGCTTAGAAGGCTTAATACTTTTTGGCTTGGGTGGCATGGTTTTTACATATTTACTCGCACCTATTTTAGACAACTTATTTAATAAGATTAAGCCTGAAGTTAAAAGATGTATTTGTATAGTTTTAGTTAGTCTTTATCTAGTAGATTTTGTTTATACTTCACAAGTTAAACCTAACACAGGAGACGGGATATCTAAGCCAGTACTAGAGGAAAAACATGAAATATGAAACACCAGATAATTTATCAAATATAGTAATTTTAAGTGATGGATAATATATTACTGACTTAGTTTTTGAAGGAAGTCAAGATGAAGAAGAGTTGAGTTCTAAAGATTATTTGACTGATAATCAAGTATTTACTGAAGTTATAAAGTGGTTAGATGAGTACTTTAGTGGAAAAAGTGCCTAGTATTATAGTTAAATATAAGGATAGCTATAAGAGTGAATTTAATAAAGAAGTAATTAATATAATGAAAAGTATACCTTATGGAAAAATAATGACTTATGGGAAAATTGCTAGTAACATTCAAATAAAAGAGGTATAAAAAGAATGTCTAGTCAAGATATTAGAAACGCGCGCCATAGTAATAAAGTGTGTTTAATCGTTCCTTGCCATAGGGTGCTTGGAGAAAACATGAAACTAACTGGATATGGTGGTGGAATAAATAATAAAAAAGCTTTGTTGGAAATTGAAGGAGTGTTATAAATAATTAACATTCTTTTGTTTTTGTAGTTTAAATTTAATTAAAAATATGCTAAAATGTTTAGTATAGATAGTGTGAAAAGTTTTATGGAAAACTAAACACACTTGATGAAAATGATATTAAGATGAAAATCTTGATATAAATCTATCAAAAATGTATAGGAAAATTGT
>CAVITD010000003.1:0-11209 GCA_963645645.1 uncultured Eubacteriales bacterium | reverse complement strand
ATCTATTTTGGCGTCTGATATTGAACCGGGTTGGAGCAGTGAAGTTAGTATTTTTACAGTAAAAAATGAAAGTAAATATTCTTATAAATATAATTTAGTATTTAAAAATTTGGTAAACACTTTTCAAACAAATGGATATTTAGTTTATAAAATTACTTCTTTTGATGGTGGATATAATATGAGTGAATTTAAGGATGTCCCCAAAAGTGGTGTTTCTGCAGATATTGCTTTAGCATATAATATTGAATTATCTCAAGGTGAAACTCATTCATATAATATTGTATTTAAATATTTAAATAGTACAGAAAATCAAAATGTAGATCAAGGTAAAATATTAAGTGGTTCTATATATATAGAAGAAGGAACAGAGGAAATGAATGGTGATTATGAAGAAGGTACTTTAGGGTGGAAAATATTAGAAGATAATCAAATAAGGGGTGTAAGAAATGATTTTAGTGAAACATTTACAAGTTATACAACTGGTACTCTTTTTGAAGCAACTGAAAAGAATGTGCATAATACTAGTGATACAAAAGTATATTATTATGCTGGAAATACGACAAATAATTGGGTAAAGTTTGCGGGATTTTACTGGAGAATTATAAGAACTAATTCTGATGGGAGTATTAGGCTTTTATATTCGGGTACTGAACCAGGAGTTAATACATATATAGCATTATCACCATTTAATAATACAAATAAAGATACAATTCATTTGGGTTATATGTATGGAGAAAGTGGAACTTTGGAACTGAATCGTTTAAATACAAATGATAGTACAATAAAAGAAGTGATAGATAAATGGTATAGTAGTAATTTATTAGATTATACTAGTTATTTAAGTATGACTGCGGTGTATTGTAATGATAGAAGTGTTGGAGATGGATATTTGTATAGTTCAAGTTCGTATTTTCCTTATGTAGGTAAGATAAGATTAACTACTAAAATGCATCCTACATATGACTGTACAAATGAATATGATGCTTTTAGTGGAAATAATAGTTTTGCAAAATTAACTTATCCAATTGCTTTAATGACTGCAGATGAGGTTAGTTATGCTGGTGGAGCAAAAGGTGGTGAAAATAATACTCAAATATGGTATTATTTAGATAGTAGTCAAATGAATACTTGGCTTTTAACACCTTACTCGGCAAATGGCAGCGGGAATATGGTTTTTAATATTTTTGGTGGACATTTAAGTGGAAACGAGAAAGGAGCTTTTGGTGCCTATTATTTGGCAACTTATATGTGTGTAAGACCAGTTATTAGTATTAAAGGAGATAACATATATAAATCAGGTAATGGAAGTAGTGTTAGTCCTTATGAAATTGTTTTAGATTAGAAATATCTTATTATTTAAGGTATTTTTTATTTAGTTGGTAGTTTTTTTGTTATTAAAATAATCTTTGTGCATATATTTTTATAGGGGGTATTATGATAAAATTAGGAGATTATGTTAGTAGGAAAAGTTATAATAATGATGTTATTTTTGAAGTTATTGGAATAGAGAAAGACATTTGTAAGTTAAGAGGAATTGATTATAGGTTACTTGCTGATGCGCCTATAAGTGATTTGGTTAGCTGTGAAAGGGGAAAGTGTGATGATTTTTTTCCTTCTTTAGATAATAGTTTGGATAGAGACGAGTTTTTTTATATGCCTGGGAAAATATTACATATTGATGGAGATAAGTCATATTTAGATAGGTGTATGGATTTTTATAAGAAGAATAGTGTTAAAGCGGTTGGAAAGAGCGTTAAGGAAAGTGAAATGAGTGTGGAAGTTAGAAAGTTTTTAAATGAAGTAAACCCTGATATTCTTGTTATAACTGGACATGATGCTTTTTTAAAGAAGGGTGTATATAAGAATAGTCAGAATTTTTGTAAGACTGTAAGTGAGGCTAGAAAGTATGAGAAGTCTAGTGATAAACTTATTATAATTGCAGGTGCTTGTCAGAGTGATTATGAATCTCTTTTAAAGAGTGGCGCTACGTTTGCAAGCAGTCCTAAGAGAATTAATATTCATGCACTAGACCCAGCTATTATTGCGACTAGTCTTAGTTTGCTTGATAGAAATAAGAATTGTGATTTAAAGAGTTTACTTGGGAAAACTAAGTATGGTAAAGATGGTGTAGGGGGTCTTATTAGTAAAGGTACTATGTATACTGGGTATCCTAGGAGTGAAGCATGAATATAAAAAAAGCAAAAGATTTTGTAGCATCTTTAGTAGGAAAACCATGTTTGTTTAAGGTTAATGTTGGTAGGAATAAGTGGGAGAAATTTGAGGGTGTTATAATTAGTGTTTATGATAAAGTTTTTACGGTGCTAGTTGGTAATGTTACAAAGAGTTTTAGTTATAATGATGTGTTAATTAAGGATGTTCAGATAAAAGAAAATAACTTGTAATAGCTATTTTAATAAGTCTTTTTCTAATTCGTTCATGTCTTTATATCCTTTTGCATATGTCTTGCCTTTAAGAATATCGTCAGCTTCTTTTATCGCTTTTTTCAATTTTCTTGATAGTTTTAATGGTTTTGCTTTTTTGGTTTTCATATAATCACATCTTTCTATTTGTATTTTACTATAATTTTTAAATAGTTTCTACTTCTTTTCTTAACAAAACTAATGTAAACATTTTCAAAATCACTTGAAAACTTACTCTTGTTATTATATAATTATGTTAGTAGTTACAAGAGGAGGAATGAAAGATGAAGATAACTAACGTAAGCATACGTAGAAGTGAGAGAGAAGACTCACGTATGAAAGCGATTGCATCTGTTTTATTAGATGACGAATTCGCAGTACATGATATTAGAATCATAGAAGGGACAAAAGGATTATTTATAGCAATGCCTAGTAGAAAAACTAGTAGTGGTGGTTATAGAGATATAGCTCATCCAATTAGTCAAGAAGTAAGAACTATGTTTGAGAAAGAAATTCTTGACGCTTATGAAAAATCTTTAAATGAACCAACAGAAGAGTAGTAATATTCTTCTTTTTTTATGCATATTATTTTGTGGGTGAAATGTATGGATAAAAAGGATAGAGAGAGTAATTTTAATCATTTAGTAGAAATAAATGAGAGAAAGACTTTAGTAGTAAGTGGTGTTAAAAAGTTAGAGAGTTTTGATAGTAAAGAGTTCTTTTTAGAGAGTGTGATGGGGTATATTTTAATAAAAGGGCAGGACTTAGAGCTTATTAAACTTGATACTTGGGAAGGGACTTTGTCTATTAAGGGGAAGATAAATTCTTTTAATTATTTAGATAATGGAGGAAAGAAAGTTAAAGAAGAGAGTATGCTTTCTAAGCTATTTAAATGAAGCTAGATGTACAAATACAAAGTATTATTTTTTCTTTTAGTTATGGTATTATTGTGAGTTATTTATATAATATTAGTTATTCTTTTTTGTATAAAACGAGTATTCTTTATAAAGTAGTTATTAACATATTATTTTGTATAGATGTTGGGCTTATATATTTTCTTTTGTTAAAAGTTATTAACTATGGGGTTGTTCACATTTATTTTGTGATGGTATTTTTGATTAGTTTTCTTTTGTTTAGTGGGAAGTATAAAAATTTGAGAAAATGTGTAAAGTTAAAGAAAAGTAAAGTGAAATCTATAGATAAAAAATGTTAGATGTGGTATTATATATTTGGAAAGGTAGATAATATTATGACTAAAAAGGATAAAAGGAGAATTACTTTACTAATTATGATTATGATACCACTTTTAGTGTTGTTTGTTAGTAGAATGTTTAGCTATTGGTCTGTTATTATTACGAATATTAATGAAAAGAAAGAGTTAGAGACAAAGTATAAAGAGATTTTAGAGAAAGAAGATCTTTTAAAGAGTGAGATAAATAAACTTCAAGATGAAGAGTATGTAGCTAGATATGCTAGAGAGAAACTTCTTTATAGTAAAGATGGGGAAATTATTATTAAGATGGATTAGTTATGAATATGGAAGAGATTTTTAATAGTATAAGAGATTTACGTGAGATGATGCTTGTTAATTTAGGTAGTGTTAAATCTAGAGTTAATTCTATTATTGTGGGTAGAAATAGGGATGCTAATTATATTGGGAGAGTGTTTGATGAACTACTTGATTATATGAGTTTGTGTTATTATGAAGTTAAACCGATATATCTTAGGTTACTAGAGTATACTAGTACGTTTGATATGGAGCTAACAAATGACTATATTAGTATATTTAATCAGAATTTTGATGAAAAAATAAGAAAACTTTAAAAGTCAAGAGTTTTCTTTTTTCTTTGGGTGTTGTATAATAGATAAGAAGAGTGGTGAATTATATGGTTAAATTAAATGATAAACAAAAAGAGGCAGTAGAATTTATGGATGGACCATGTCTAGTACTTGCGGGTGCTGGAAGTGGAAAGACTAAGGTTCTAACTGAGAGAATAGTAAATTTAATAAATAATGGAATAAGTCCGTATAATATACTTGCAATTACTTTTACTAATAAAGCTGCAAGAGAAATGAGAAGTAGAGTAGAGAATAGCATTGGAGAAGAAGCGAGTAAGATTTTTATAGGGACATTTCATAGTTTTGGATTAAAGGTATTGAGAGAGAATGCAAGTGTTTTAGGATATTCAAATAATGTTACTATACTTGATAGGGATGACGTTAATACTTTGATTAAAAGGTTTATGAAAGAGTTAAATTTAGATAGTGATGTGTATCCTGTTAAGAGTATTTTAAATAAGATTAGTTTTGCAAAGAATGAAGGGTTAAGTATAGAGGAGTATGATAAGTTTGCTAAGTCTCCACTTGATGCGGCTGCTTGTAAGATATATAAGATGTATGAAAGTGCTTTAAAGAGGAGTAATAGTGTTGATTTTGACGACTTGTTAATCATGCCTTTAGAGATATTTAAGAAAGATAAGAGTGTTTTAGAGAGGTATCAAGAGCATTATAAGTATATTTTAGTAGATGAGTATCAAGATACAAATATGGTTCAGTATGATTTATGTAAGATTTTGAGTAGTAAATATAAGAATTTGTTTGTAGTTGGAGATATGGATCAGAGTATTTATAGTTTTAGATTTGCTAATTATATGAATGTTCTAAATTTTGAAAAAGATAATAAAGATGCTAAAACTATAGTACTAGACGAGAATTATAGAAGTACTAATAATATTTTGAATGCTGCCAATAGTGTGATTAAGAATAATAAAGAGAGAAAAGAAAAGAATTTATGGAGTAGTAAGGGCGATGGGGATAAGATTAAGTATATTAGATGTGATAATGAATTAGAGGAGGCTGGAACTGTTGTTAGACTTGCTAAGGGGTTAATTGAAAATGGAGAAAGTCCTAGTGAGATAGCTGTTTTATATAGAACAAATGGGCAAAGTCGTGTGTTTGAAGAGGCTTTTCTTAAAGAGAATATTCCGTTTAGGATAGTTGGATCATATTTTTTCTATAATAGAAAAGAGATTAAAGATTTAATTAGTTATATGCATTTGATATATAATAATAATGATGATGCTAGTTTGGAGAGAGTTATTAATGTTCCTAAAAGAGGTATTGGTAATAAGACAATTGATAGACTTAGAACTGAGGCTAGAATAAGTGATACTAGTATGTTTAATGTTATTAGTGAGGGTAGAGAACTTAATTTTAAGAATTTGATACTTGAGTTAACTGAGATATCTAAGAATACTGATTTGGTTGGATTAGTTGATGCGATTTTGGATAAGTCTTTACTTAAGGCTGAGCTACTTGAACAGAATAGTTTGGAAAGTGAGATAAGGCTTGAAAATTTGGAAGAGTTTAAGAGTATTGCACTTGGTTTTCAAGAGAAAGGTATTTTTAGTTTAGAAGATTTCTTGGAGAATATTAGTTTAGTTAGCGATAGAAATGAGTATAAGGAAGTGGAAAATGGTGTTAATTTGATGACTCTTCATAGTGCGAAGGGACTTGAATTTAATGATGTTTTCTTAGTTGGTATGGAAGAAGGAATTTTTCCACATAATAGAAGTTTTGAAAGTGAAAGCGAGCTTGAAGAAGAGAGACGTCTTTGTTATGTAGGTATTACAAGAGCTAAAGAGAAACTTTGGATAATGAATGCTAAAAAGAGAACTTTATTTGGGCAAGTGAGTAATAATTTTCCTAGTAGATTTATTGGGGAAATTGATAGTGAGTTACTTGATAAAGAAGAGAGTATTACAAGAAGTTCAAGTTCTGTTATAGTAGGAAATATGTATGATGAAGACAGAAATGAGGATTTGAAAGTGGGAGATAAGATACATCATGATAAGTTTGGCGATGGAGTTGTAGTAGGAATTGACGGAAGTATTGCAAGTATTGCTTTTGGTTATATGTATGGTGTTAAACAGCTTGCTAAAAATCATAAGAGTATAAAGAAGATATAATAAATAGTATTTATAATATGACTAAAGAAGATAATATATTTTTGCTGAGCGAAAACTAGTAGATAGCGTTTATAAAAGTGCGGTTTTAGAGGGTATAAATGTTGATATGTCTACAGTTTATGCCTTCTTTAATAATGTTAACACTGGAAAAATTAGTGTAGACGATATGTTAAAGTTAAAAGGCTTAAAAGATGCTTGGAAATTTGTTCTTTCCACTATTGATGATGAGATAAGTACTGATTATATTAAAAAAGTACATTTTCAGATATGTAAAGGACAAGATGTATTTCCTTTAGGAGAATATAGAGACTGTGGAGTTGGTATTACTGGTACTTCATGGAGTCCTAAATTACCAAGTGAATGTGATTATGATAAAGAATTAGAGAGTGTTCTTAGTGTTGAAAATCCTTTGGAAAGAGCAATTACATTATTTTGTTACATCCAAAGAAGTCAAATGTTTAAAGATGGAAATAAAAGAGTTGCTAATTTGGTAGCAAATAAGGAAATGATAAGAACTGGACAAGGAATAATAGATGTACCTGTAGAAAAGATAGGCGAGTATTTTACGGTTCTTATTAAATTTTATGAAACTGGAGATTATACTGAGATAAAAGAATGGATTTATAATAATTGTATAGATGGAGTTAACTAAGTGTTAGCTTTTTTTTTACATAAAAAAATATACAAATTCGGAATTCAATTCCGAATTTGTATAAAAGTTTCTTAAATATATTCAATTGGAACCATGTAGTTGTTTTCGTCAATTGCTATTATTTCTTTTGTCATACAAAGAACGATACCATTACCTTTTTCAAGTTCAAATTTATTTACAATATCAAAATTTTTAATTGCGTCTTTGTTGGGGTTAGCACTTTTTTTAATTTCTATTGGATACATAACATTATTATAATTTATAAGTAAGTCTATTTCTTTTTGGCTGTTGTCTCTATAGAAATATAAGTGTTTTCTTGCGTCTTTACCGTGATTTACAAATGATTTAATTATTTCTGTTACTACATATGTTTCAAATATTGGACCACTGTATGCACTTCTTTCTAAAGTAATTGGGTCAACGTATCCTGCTAAATAACAAGCAAGACCTGTGTCCATAAAATATATTTTTTCTCTTTTAACAGCTCTTCCAACAGCGTTATTCATGTATGGTTGTAGTAAATAGATGAGTCCAGTATTTTTTAGTACTGATAACCAAGAAGTAGCTGTTTTATCATCAATTCCAGCCTCAGATGCTACAGATGTTGCAATAAATTCTTGTCCAGTTCTTGCAGCTAAAGAAGAAATGTATTTTATAAATTTATTTTCGTCTGATATATTTATAAATTTTCTAATATCTTTTTCCATAAATGTTTTTAAGTAGTCGCTATAATATTGCTCGATTTCTTTACTAGATATATATAGTTCAGGATAAGTACCTTTAAATATTTTTTTGTATAAGTTTAGAGTTGTTTTATATTCTGTTCTAACTCTTTTTTTTATGTCTTCAATTTTAGGAATAAATAATTCGTCTTTTTTATTTTCAATTTCTCTTTCAGTTAAACCATATAAATCTAATATTCTAACCCTTCCAGCGAGGGACTCACTTACTTCTTTCATTGTTTCAAAAATTTGACTGTCAGTTAAAAAATATAATGTTTCTGCTTTTTCCTTTTCTCCAAAAATTATTTTTTCATTTTCATTGTCAACGATCATTTTGATGTAAGATAAAATTTCTGGTGCTTTTTGAAATTCGTCAATAATTAATGGAGTATCATGTCTTCTTAAAAATAATTCAGGGTCATTAATTGCTTGTTCTCTAAGTTTATAGTCGTCTAGTGTAACTCTGTTGATCTTTTTATCTAGTTGTTTTGAAATATAGTTTAGTACTGTATTTTTTCCTACTTGTCTTGGACCTGTAATCATTATAACTTGATAATTGTCTATCATAGAGATTAATTTTTCTTCAATAGTTCTTTTAATATATTTCATAATATCACCTGTTATAATGATAGCATAAGCATAATAAATAAGTCAACAAATTCGGAATGCAATTCCGAAAATGAGAAAATATTCTTAAGTCAACCATTAGTTGATTGCTTTTTTTGTCTTTTTTTAATATGATGTATGTAGGTGAAGAAAATGGATTTAAATAAGACTGGTAAATACTTAAAAAAATTAAGAGAAGAAAATAATCTAACTCAAAAAGATGTGGTTCATCAATTAAATATAAGTGTGCAAGCTGTTAGTAAATGGGAAACGGGGAAAAGTTTTCCTGACGTTTCTTTGCTTGAAAGAATAAGTAAATTATATAATGTTAAGGTAGAATACTTATTAAATGGAAAACTTACTGAAACCATAGGATATTATAATAAAAAAACAAAGATGAAATCATTTTTAATAATAACTTTAGTTATAGTGTTTTCTATATTTACTTTGTTCTTTTTAACTACTTTTAATAAATTTAAAATTTATAAATTAAATTCTGGAGATGTGGCAAAGGGATATTTTGTTAGTACCACTGATTATAATGTGTTTGATTTAAAGTTAAATAACACTGAGAATATAGACCGTGTAATGCTTTATTATAAGGTGGGAGAACAAGGTTATTTAATTATTAAAGGAGGTCTTAGTGTACTTAATATAACGGGGGAATATAAATATGGTAATGAAATAGATATGATTAAAAACCATTTAAATGATTTATATGTGCGAATTTATTATAATGATAGTTACGAAGATATAAAAATTAATACAGAGTTAATACATGTTAATAATTCTTTAATTAATATTAAGCATCAGCCTGAGTATTCAAATTATAAAGACCATGATATTATAATTAATAATATAGATGATATGAAAAAAGATTTAGTTAGTAAGGGTTTTGTTTTAAAGAATGGGTTATATGTTAAAGATAGGTTTGATGGAGAAGTGATAGTAGATATAGATAAAGATAGTATAGAATTTAAGTCAGATAATTGTTATGCAAGCACTTTATTTAATCAAGACTCAATAAGGTTGGTGACAAATGGAAAAGAGTATTTACATAAACCGCTTGATAGTACGGCTCTTTATGAAGAATGCTTAGGACTTGTTGACTTTGAAGTTTCGTCTTTAAAAAGTGATTATTTGGAAATTTATATGAGCAGGAAATAGAAAGATTTATAATGAAAGTTGTATTAAAAATATGACTTTTTTCTTTTAATTTGTTATGTTTTTTGATACAATTTATATAGTAGTAGGAGGAATTGCTATGAATGATACTATAAATGAAGTTTTTTCTATGGATTTTGATAAAGTAAATAGTTATAGATTTGATGATATATCAAATTATCTTAGAAGTGTTAAGGATAGTTTTAAATTAGAAACTCATCTTATTACTATGGAAGATTTACTTGCTAAATTAGAAAATGAAGAATATTTTGTTGATTTAAATGTTCATTTAAATGGTAATACTTTGAAAACAGCATTTCCTTTTGATGATGTTGTTAAATTGATTAAGGAAAATTTGAATAGAGATATTACAAAATTAAATATACCTAAAATTATTATTGAAAACGATATTTCTTGGTTAAAAGAGTTTAAGAATTTAAATGAATTAACTATTAGTTCATATAACTTTTTGAATAAAGAAAATCTAGATTATTTAATAAATAATACAAATATTAAGAAACTTACTTTTAAGGATTATTCTTTTTCAATTCCAGAGTTTGATGGACTTATTTTAATAGATAATGGGGAAAAGAATATTGGATATTATAATGGATTAGAACTAGAAAACACTTATGTTAAAAGTAATAAAAGTAGTGTTAGTGTTAGTACAAAAAAATTTGATTTTAAATATATGGATAGTGTATTAAAGTGTAAAACTGATAATAATAATATTATTGAAATTAATGGAGAAAATGAAAATATTAAGATTATGTTTGAAGGAAATGATGTTAGTATTGAAGTAGCGTCTAAAAATTTAAATATTACTAAAGATTTGGTGTTGTTTTTTAAAGATAAAGGGTATAATGTTAAAGAAACTACAATTGATATGAATTTACCTGGAAAGAGCATATTGGATTATGAAAAAATGAAGTATTTAGATTACGACTATGAAGAGTTAGATAAGCTTAGTGAAGAATTTAATTTGAATGTTAAATTTTCTGCTATTGATAAAGGAAGTTATGAAGATTATAAGGGATTAGTTGAAAGCATGAAGTATTATAAAAAGATTATTACTGATTATGACTTATCTCCAGTTGAAAGGTTAACTTATGCTTATGATTTAGTTAAATCTTTTACTTATAAGGAAAATCCGAATGAAAAAAATGAGTCAAGAAATCCTTATAAAATTATTAGAAGTGGTAATATAGTGTGTGTTGGATATACTGCATTATTAGAAGAGATAATGACTAATATTGATGATAATGTAAAAGTAAGAGATTTCGGCGTTTCTTGCTATAATAAAGATGGCGAATTTATGGCTTATCATAGTCGTGCGATGGTTAAAATAGATGATGATAAATATAATATTCATGGGTTTTATGTGTTAGACCCTACATGGGATAATTATAAAGTTAATGGAAAAGAAGTTTTGAAGGAAGACTATAATGCACTTGATTTATATAGATATTTTTTAGTTCCAGTTAGTGAGTATAAACGAGTATTTCCTAATGATTCTAGCATTGGTGTTTTTGATTTTAATCATAGAAATTTAAATGAAGAACTAGTAAATGATGGATTTTTTGATAAAGAGCACAGTGATTTTAAATTCAGCAGTGAAATTATTGATATGTATGGAGAAAATACTGATAAAGAAGAGATTTTAAATAGTATTAATAG
>CAVITD010000002.1:0-5821 GCA_963645645.1 uncultured Eubacteriales bacterium | reverse complement strand
GTTTTATTTATTGCTAGGTTGTTTTGTCTTAAAATTATAAAGTCTTTTATAAAACTATGACCTGGACCTTCAAAAAACATATTTAATGTATCAAATGGAAAAATCCATTTAGATATTTCTTCAGTGATTTGTATTCTTCTATAAATACCTTTCTCTTCTTTGATTACAGCAAACAAAGCACGTTTATTACCTATATCATAAGGTCTTATATATAAAACATTCTTTAAATTCTTTCTTACTTCTTTTATGTTATTATCAATATATAACCACATATTTTCTCCTTTTATAATCTTTTTGTGTTTTTTTCTAACTTTAAAGTATATTCACTGTCTAGCGGAGTTAATACATCAAGTAAACCACAGCCATCAATTCTATATAATTCTTCTTCTATGATTAATTCATTTATGTAACTTATGTTAAGTGCTACTTCATCACTTAGTTTTATTGTATGATAATAAGCAGACATACCTATTTCTTTGTTTTTTACACATATTGTAATCTTTTCGTTATTCAAAGAGGCTTCTATTTCAGCTAAACCAGTTGATGTGTCAGCTTCAACCTTTATAAAATCTTCATACACTTCTAAAGTATTTAAGTTATATTTTAGTAAACCAGTTCTGTATGCTATTACGCTTAACCTGTATATAAGTTCTCCATCTATTTCTGTTAAATCTACTTTTTTAAATTTATTTTCCATTATTATCTTCCTTTCTACTTTAATTTTAAAGTTTTAACTTCGTCATAATCTAGTGAGAAATTAGTTTCATTCTTTAATCCTTCTTTATAAGCACGAATTAACTCTTCTTTTTTCTCACTTCTATTTTGTTCAACTTTAATTTTTGTCATTAACTCTCTAAGCTCTTTTTTTAATTCTACACTTTTTTCTAGGTTTACACACCAGTCTTCAGCTATTTTTCCAGCTGATATACTATATTTTTTTATGTTTTTAATATTTATAGTAATTCCTGTTAAACCTACAACTGATATAAGTCCAGTTGCTATTAGAAAACCTATTGGAACTGCATTTATAATTGAAAATGTAAAAAATATGGTACTAAGTATTGTACATAGTATTTCTTTGTTTCTTGTTTCTTTAGCTACTCTAATTTCATCATTTAAATTTTCCATTATTGTATTTTGATTTACAATTTTATCATCCATTCCCTCAATTTTATTAGATAATAGTAGTGCTTTTTTGATATCTCCTGTATTTAAACCAGTTATTTTAATGCTTTCTCCTTTATCGTTGATGGCTACCACTTCTTTTTCATTTATTATACGGTAATCTACGTACATAATTTAACCTCCCTTGTATTTAATATTATAAACTAGTTTAAGTTTAATGTAAAGAAAAAACAAGTATTTCTACTTATTCTTTCCAAAACGTCTATCTCTTTTTGTATATTCTTCTAAAGCTTTGTCAAACTCACTTTCTTTAAAGTCTGGGAAGTATGTATCAGGGAAATACATTTCTGCATAAGCTAGACTAAATAACATGAAGTTTGATACTCTTATTTCTCCGCTTGTTCTTATTAGAAAGTCCATTGGTGGTAAGTTGTTGTATAAGTTTTTCATAAATATTTCTGATGTTATATCTTCGGTTTTGAGTTTACCATCTAGTACATCGTTTATTAATTTTTTAGTTGTATCTACTATTTCAGTTTGACCGCCATAGTTTAAGCAAATGTTTAGTATTCCACCAGTGTTGTTTTCAGTTTCTTTTTCAAGACTTTTCATACTTTCGTATACTTTGTCACTAAGTGGTTCTTTTCTTCCTGAAAACACTACTTTTATATTGTTTTTGTTAAATTCTTTTATACTTCCTTTAAAACCTTTTAGAAATAAATTCATTAGGTAATCTACTTCTTCTTTAGTTCTATTAAAGTTTTCTGTTGAGAAAGCAAATACACTTAAGACTTTAACACCTCTAGTAAATACGTGTTTTGATAGTATTTTTAGTGTTTCAAATCCTGCTTTATGACCTTCACTTCTTTTTAGACCTCTTTCTGTTGCCCATCTACCGTTTCCATCTAGTATTATTCCAACGTGATAAGGTATTTTTAAATTTTCCATAACTACTCCTTTATTAAAGATAAATTAACTTTACCTTTTTCTTTATCTATTTTGTCTACGTAACATTTTATAATTTCTCCTACACTAAGTATGTCTTTAGGGTCAGAGACAAAGCTTTTACTCATTTTAGAGATGTGTACTAAAGCATCGTCATGAAGTCCTATATCTATGAATGCACCGAAAGATGCTACATTTCTTACTGTTCCAGTTAGTTCCATTCCAACAGTTAAATCGTTTATTGTAAGTATGTTGCTTTTTAAGAATGGTGCTGGTAGTTCGTCTCTTGGGTCAAGTCCAGGACTAAGTAATTCTTTTATTATGTCTGTTACAGTATATGTGTTTACATTAGTTTCACTACTTATTTTGTCTATGTCTGCATTAGTTAAAGCATTTTTAAATTCAGGCTTATAAATATCACTAATGTCTAACTTTAGATAGTCTAGTACTTTTTTAGCATCATCATAGTTTTCAGGGTGTATTCCAGTATTGTCTAGTATATTAGTGCTTGTTGGTACTCTTAAAAAACCTATTGCTTGCTCATATACTTTAGGTGTTACTCCTAAAACATTCTTTAACTCTTCTCTTGTGTTAAACTTGTTCTTTGTTTTATATTCCATAATATTTGTTACAACTTTTTTAGTAAGTCCACTTATATAAGATAATATAGAACTTGATGCAGTATTTAAGTTTACTCCAACTTTATTAACTACACTTTCTACAGTATATTTTAAAGCATCACTTAAGTTACTTTGGTTAACGTCATACTGGTATTCTCCAACACCTATGCTTTTTGGGTCAATTTTAACAAGTTCACTAAGTGGGTCTTCTACTCTTCTAGCAATAGATATTGCACTTCTTTTTTCAACTGTTAAATCAGGAAATTCTTCTATAGCGAGTTTGCTTGCAGAGTACACACTTGCGCCTGCTTCACTTGTAATAATATATTTAACGTCTAGTCCTTTTATTGCCTCAGACACGAACGCTTCACTTTCTCTAGAAGCAGTTCCGTTACCTATACTAATTAGTTTAACATTATATTTATCAATTAATTCTCTTAATATTTTAGCACTTCCTACTTTATCATTTTTAGGTTCATGTGGGTAAATGACTGCAATATCAAGTAAGTTACCATTCATATCTATTACTGCTAACTTACATCCTGTTCTAAATGCTGGATCAAAACCTATTACATTACATCCTTTAATACCTCTTGTTAAAAGTAAGTTATATAAGTTACTACTAAATGTTTCAATTGCTTTTTCTTCACTTTTAGTGGTTATTTCATTTCTTATATCTCTTTCAATACTAGGTATTATTAGTCTTTTTAAACTATCTTTAATTGAGAATTTAACTGTGTCTACTACAAAAGAGTTAGTATTTTTAATTATCTTACTTTCTAACCAAGAAGTTACTTTGTCTATGTCAAAATCTACTTTAACAGATATAACACCTTCTTTTTCAGCACGATTTATTGCTAGACATCTATAGTGTTTTAGATATTTAACAGGCTCTGAGAAGTCATAATACATTTCATATGTTTTAGTTTCATCAGGGTTATTCTTTTTTACTTTAGTTATAATTTTACCTGTGTTATACATAAATTTTCTTATGTAACCTCTATAGTATGCATTATCACTAATCCACTCGCTTATTATGTATCCTGCATTAGTTAAGGCAACATCTTTATCCATATTGTATGGTTTTACAAGTTCGTCTAAACTTCCACTTGTAGGAAAAGACATTATCTTTTTAGCTAAGGGCTCAAGTCCCATTTTAATTGCTTCAGTTGCCTTAGTTTTTTTCTTTTCTTTATATGGAAGATATAAGTCTTCTACTTCAGTTAATTTAGTAGCATTCATAATACTAGTTTTTAACTCTTCAGTCATTAAACCTTTTTCATCAATTAGTTTTATTACACTTAGTTTTCTTTCTAAAAGATTTAAATTTCTTTTGTATTCATCACTAATTAGCTTGATTTCTTCTTCATTTAAAGCATCAGTTACTTCTTTTCTATATCTTGCAATAAAAGGTATAGTACATCCACTTTCTAATAATTCTAAACAAGCCTTTATTCTTTTTTCACTTATGTTAATTTGATTACTTAAATTTTTAATTAATTCTTCATTCATAAACTCACCAATATTTATTATACAAGAAAAATAAAACAACTTCAAATAAAGTTGTCTTATTCATGTAAAGTTTTAACGTTATCTTTTGTAATTTCTACTACTGGAACATTTATATTGAAAGTATATGATGGTACAAAGTTAATACTTACATATTTTACACTAATACTTGATGCGTCAAGTTCAACTAATTCTTTTAGTTTAGATATCACTTCACTACTAATATCTTTTTTTACAACTGTGTAAGTATAGTTAATTCCATCTTTAGTTGTTCCTTTAATTAATATGTTGTTATATAAGTTTAATGCCTCTTTTAATATTCTTTTCTCTTTTAAATTATCAATAATACCACTCAGGTTCATTTATTCCTCACTTCTTTTTTGTTAAAATATTTCTTTTATCAATAGTTATTAGATAACTACAGTCACTTTCCCTTATTATTTCTACTTTTTCTCCTCTTAAGAAACACATCTTTTTAAGGTTATTTAGCATCATTTCTTCAGTGCTAGGTCTAGTTGTTATTTTACCAGCATAGATATTGTGTATATTAGTTTCTCTATTCATGATGTAAACGTATGCTTGATATGCCTCGTTCATGGATTTTTCAATAAGTAGTTCTTCTTTTTTCTTCTTTAAACTATCTAACATAAGTAAACCTCCTAATATAATTATACTACAAAATAATTCTTATTAATAGTGTTAATTTAAGGTTCTAATTAGAAATAGAAAATAATTTTATTTATATACTACTCTATAACCTCATATTTTTCAACTTTGTTTCTAAAAGTTTCTAATTCTTCTTTCCTTTTCTCATATAGTTCATTATCTGTCCAGTATTTTAAATCTTTCTTGATAGCACTATAGACTTTTTTCTTAAAAGATATGGGCATTTCTCTTTTATGCTTCATTATTTCATACGCTATACCAAATATATATAGTGAAGAGTCCGCTTTATTATTTAGACAGTCTTTACCTTCTAACATTACATCTTTAATTATTTCTTTACTAGTTTTATTTTTTGAATAACATTTTTTATAATCATCTATTGCCGTGTTGGTTACATCGCTATCTAGTAACTTATAGCCAAAACTATAGTTATATAATTCAGAGTTATAGTTTGCCATCCATTCTTTTAATTCTATGCTAACTTCATTTTGAAAATTTATCCGACTTTGTATGTATTCTTTTCTTTCTCTTTCATTATATAAAAAATCTGTCTTCTTATTATTTAATTCGTATCCTTCTATTGTATACTTTTCTAATTCGCCAATAAAGCCATATGCTGGCGTATAATGATCTGCTGTCTTTTTTTCATATGGAGGATTATCATTGACGTCAAATTCTCCAATATAAATTAAAGAAGACTTCTTTTCTTTCCTAGTAAATATAAAACTATAGTCATAGTTGAATAAATTATTATCACTATCCGGCAGAGTAGCATCTTTATAATTTTGTAGAGCTTCATCGTAATTCAAACCTCCCATAATTGGAAACATTCTTAATTCGTAAGGACATGCTTGCATTTTCACAAATTCACATAAATTTATTTCTTCTACTGTTTTTGGCAATTTCATATCGTTAGTCAATTTCACTTTATAAAGATTTCTAAAACCACCTTCTTC
>CAVITD010000001.1:0-3855 GCA_963645645.1 uncultured Eubacteriales bacterium | reverse complement strand
GGTTAGTACAAAGGAAACTACTATCTTCCATAATTGGAAGATTTTATTATTATAATAATTGACTATCAATGTCAGTTGTTGTATAATAAATAACTGTGATTCACAAAGGGGGAGATAATATGAATGGTGAATACATGGAAAAATTAAATAACATATTAAATGATTACAAAAAGAAGGCTAGTGACTTATTAGAAGAATATTCAAAACTAACTAGTGTTGATAGTGAACTAGGTAAGGATGAAGTTAAAAGAATTAACGAAATTAAACCTGAACTTAGAAGTCTTAAAAGTGTGATAACTGAACTTGAACAAGATGTTACAACATATAAGGCTCAGGAAGATAAAATAGTTAATTTAGAAGAAATAATTAGTCAAAGTAATGATGTTGGTGCTAAATATTTAATTACTAAAGAAAAAACTGAACTTGAAAGTGAACATTCTAAACTTGGAGAAACTTTATTAACTAAATATGCTGATATTGAAAATGTTGATAAAGAAAAACAAGATAAAGAAGATGATACACCTATATGTGACGAAAATAAAATTTCAAGTAGAAAAATACTTTATGGGGTAGTTGCAGTACTTGCTGCATTAGGTATTACTGTTGGTGTAGTAAGTTGTAGTAAGCAAAATAAAAAACCAATAAGTGAAAATGAAACTGCTATTACTGAAGTAGATAATACAGTTGTAGAAGAAGGATTTGTTAATATTAATGATGAAGAAGCTGTTTATGAAAGAGCTAGTGAAATTAAAAGTGCAATTGATAGTCAAGTATCTAATAATGATTATACAATAGAAGAAATTGAAAATATTCTTAAATGGATCAATGGTGGAGTACCAAGTGAAGTTGGACAAGAAGAAGCATTATTTGCTATTTCAAGAGTAGAAAACTTAATGAATAAAGAAAATCAAAGAGAAGTAAAAAATGCTATGGACTTTAGTTTATTCTTCTTAGATAATACTCAAGGTAAAGAATTAGCTACTAAGATATATAATTCTAAAAGTGATTTAATGACTACTAAGGGTAGTGAAAACTTTAAAGCTAGTGCTACAGAATTTACTAAGTTAATGGTTAATTCTTGGGTACTTAATGGTACTAATAACGAAATAAGTAGTTATGTACTTGAAACAAGTGGTATGAAGGCTTTAATAGATAAATACTTCTTAAATACTTATGCTTTTATAGATGTTCCTGTAGAAGTAGAAGTAATGGGAGTTAAACATAACTTAGATACAATAGCAAATGAGGTTAATCAAGCAAATTGTAAAACTACAGTAACAGCTGATAATGGAGAAACATTTGATACATATATGAATAAATTTAGTTCAGATATGATAGGAATGGTTACTGAAGCAACATTAAATAAAAACAATAGTAATAGTTTAACACTAAAATAAGTTAAGGGGGAGATATTATGTATAGTAATGAAAAAAATCCAGGAGTAAACTGGAAAGATATAATAATTAAAGTTGTATTTGTATTCTTATTTGTACTACTATTAATGTGGTTATTTAAGAAAAGTACACCTAACATGACACCTTTTTATAGCAATGTATTTAGAGAAAATATTAAATACATGCAAGATGCAGCAGAAAGTTATTACACTAACGAAAGATTACCAAAGAATATTGGTGATACTGCTGAAATAACTTTAGGTGAAATGATTAGAAAAAATATGATACTTGAATTCGTTGACAAAGATGGAAACGAATGCGATAAAGAAGCTTCATATGTACAAGTTGTTAAAAACAAAAATGATTACACTTTAAAAGTAAACTTAGTATGTCCTACTGAAAAGAACTTTGTTGAAAAAACATTAGGATGCTATGATTACTGTGAAGACTGTGATGAAAAAGTTGCTACAGTTACTGAATATCAATTTAAACAAGCGACAAGTAAGACTAATGTAAGTTATACTTGTCCAAGTGGTGGTACATTAAGTAATGGAGTATGTTATTTATATGGTACTACTAGTTATAAAGCTACTGAAGTAACAAGTGTAGGACAAGACTATTGTCCAAATGGTACACTTAAAGATGGTAAGTGTTATATAACTAAAGAAGAAACTCATGCTGCTACTGAAACTACTAAAAGTGGTGTTTACTATTGTTCAAATGGCGATACATTAGATGGTAAGATTTGTAGAACAAGCAAAAATAGTACTTATACTGCTTATACTAGAACAATTTCTAAAGGTGGATATTATTGTCCAAATGGTGGAGAATTATGGGGTAGTAAGTGTTATGTAGAAGATTCTTATAATGATTATGAAAATGCTACAGTTAAATATACTTGTCCAAGTGGTTATACATTAAGTGGTACAAAGTGTATTAAGACTGTTAAAACAAATAGTTCAACTTATGCTGCTACTAAAACAACTGGTGCTTCAACTAGTTATAATGCAACATATGGTAAAACTTATAAATATGGAACATATACATCTAAACCATCTGGTTATACTTGTTCAACATCAACTCAATATGTATGTTCATCAAGTTCAAATTGTCCTGGTTATACAACAGTTTATACTTCATGTTATAAAAATACATATAGTTGTCCAAATGGCGGAACATTAAATGGAACTAAATGTGTAGTTGCTGGTAAAACAACTTATAGTTGTCCAAAAGGTGGAACACTTAGTGGAACAAGCTGTACTGTAGCTGGTACTTCAGTAACACTTACTGAAAGTGCAACTAAGAGTTATACTTGCCCAACTGGATATAGTTTAAGCGGAACTAAATGTTATAAGAAAGTATATGATGAATATTCATATAAAGCATCTTGGGAAGATGAAGAAACTGAAAAGTATTGTAAGAGTGGAGATACTTTAAAAGGTAGTATATGCTACACAACAACTGAGACAACTTATAATGCTTATGTAACAAAAGGGGAAACAGTTTATACTTGTCCTAGTGGAGAAAAGTTAAATGGTAAAACATGTTATAAAACAGTTACAACTGTTACTAATCCATCTAAGACAACTGGAACTAAAACATTAACTTGTCCAAGTGGTGGAACATTAGATAGTAAAACTTCTACATGTAATTCAAATGTATTAAAATCAAAATATAACGCAACTAAAGTAAGTAAAGTATCAAACGGATACATCTATAAATGGAGTACAAGTGAAACTCTAGAAGGATGGGAACGTACTGGTGCTACTAGACAAGTTGAAAAAACAAATTAAATAAAAGCACTTGAAATATAGTGCTTTTTTGGTTTTTAAATCATATAAAGATTTGAGTCATTTACTTCTTCAATATTAGTACTAGTTTCTAGTTTTCTAATTCTTTGGTCTAAACTTCTAATTTGCCTTTCTAACTTGCTTATTCTCTCGTCATATTCATTCATGTAAGTATTAGATGCATTTTGCATATTTGGGTTAGCCATTACATTAGGCCCATACGCTTGATAATTTTGATTTATGCTGTAACCTTGTGGTGGAGTATAAATCATGTTTGGCTCTTGAAAACCTCCTGCTTGATAATTTGAATAGAACATATCTCTATTTGGGTTCATAAAAGTTCCTCCTTTTTCTAAAAATATTATATGACAAATGGATAAAAGTTGTGTATAATTATTATGGAGCGTGAGTGTTTATGAGATTAAAACATATAAAAGGTAGCGAAGAAGTAGTAAAAAATAGTAGTGTTGTTATAAAAAGTCCTGAAAACTATAAAGGTAAATGGAAGTGTGTTTTTGGTAACAACCATAAAATAGAGCTTGAAATAGGTATGGGAAAGGGTTCGTTTTTAATTGAACTTGCTAGAAGAAACCCTAGCGTTAACTATATCGGAGTAGAAAAGTATCCAAGTGTATTATTAAACGCATTAGACGTAATAGAGAGTGAAGGAC